>NZ_JBHJQI010000272.1:0-4663 GCF_042262805.1 Streptomyces sp. NPDC056361 | reverse complement strand
GCGGCGGCCACCGCGGCGGTCACGACCGTCTTGCCGATCTCCGTCCCCGTACCGCTGACGACGATGATTCCCACTGCTGCCCAGTCCTTCCGTTGAGCCCGCCGGACCCCTGCGCCCGCTCGGTCGGTTCAGCCCGCCGACGCGGCCGCGCGGACGGCCGCGCAGATGCGGGCCAGGTCCTCGCCACCGGTCACGTACGGCGGCATGGTGTAGATCAGGTCCCTGAACGGGCGCAGCCACACGCCCTCGCGGACGGCCGCGCGCGTCGCCGCCTCCATGTCGACCTCGTGGTCGAGCTGGACGACGCCGATCGCGCCGAGCACCCGCACCTCGCGCACGCCCGGGAGGTCGGCCGCCGGGGCGAGCCCCTCCCGCAGACCGGTCTCGATCCGCTTGACCTCGACCTCCCAGTCCTGGGAGAGCAGCAGGTCGAGCGAGGCGAGGGCGACGGCCGAGGCGAGCGGGTTGCCCATGAAGGTCGGCCCGTGGGCCAGGATCGGCACCTCGCCCTGCGAGATCCCGTCGGCGACCCGGCCCGTGCAGAGCGTCGCGGCCATCGACAGGTAGCCGCCGGTCAGCGCCTTGCCCACGCACATCACGTCGGGGGAGACCCCCGCGTGATCGGCGGCGAACAGCTTGCCCGTCCGGCCGAACCCGGTCGCGATCTCGTCGAAGACGAGCAGCACGTCGTGCGCGTCGCACGCCTCGCGGAGCACCCGGAGGTAGCCGGGGTCGTGGAAGCGCATGCCTCCGGCGCCCTGGACCACGGGTTCCACGACCACGGCGGCCAGCTCGTGCGCGTGGCGCCCGATCTCCGTCCGCAGCAGTTCGGCGTAGGACTCCTGGTACGCGACCGGCGGGGCGTCCACGAACACCTGCCGCTGGAGCACGCCCGACCACAGCTCGTGCATCCCGCCCTGCGGGTCGCACACCGACATCGGCTGCCAGGTGTCGCCGTGGTAGCCGCCGCGCCAGGTGAAGAGCCGCTGCTTCTCGGGCCGGCCGAGGGAGCGCCAGTACTGCAGGCACATCTTGGCCGCGACCTCGACGGAGACGGAGCCCGAGTCGCTGAGGAAGACGTGCCGCAGCGGCTCGGGGGTGATCTCGACGAGCCGGGCGGCGAGCAGGACGGCCGGCTCGTGGGTGAGCCCGCCGAACATGACGTGGCTCATCTTCTCCAGCTGGCCGCGCACCGCATCGTTGAGCACGGGGTGGTTGTAGCCGTGGATCGCCGACCACCACGAGGACATGCCGTCGACCAGCTCGTCCCGACCCTCCACCGGCTCGGCGAGGTGGAGGTGCACCCCGGACGCGGACGCGACGACCAGCGGCTCCGCCCGGCCCGGCATGGGGCCGTACGGGTGCCAGACGTGCGCCCGGTCCAGGGCGAGGAGTTCGTCGTTACGCATTCGGCGCCAGGTCCGTGCCGGCACCCCGGCGGCGCACCGCCACCAGGTCGGTGCGGGCCCCGTTCGGCGCGGCCTCGGAGGCCGGCGCCTCCGCCCGCGCCTCCGCCGGAGCCTCCGCGTGACCGCCGCACGGGCCGCAGCCGCCACCGGCGTGCGAGCCGCAGCCCGCGCCCTCGGCGGACGCCTGCGAACCGCAGCCGGAGCCCTCGGCGGAGCCGTGCGAGCCGCAGCCGCCGCCCGCCGCGGCGAGCGCGTCCGCGCGGTGCTTCGGCAGTGTGGTCGTGCCGGCGCCCTCCACCTCGAAGCCGGCGTCCGCGATCATGTCCAGGTCGGCCTGGCCGGCCTGGCCCTCGCTGGTCAGGTAGTCGCCGAGGAAGATCGAGTTCGCGATGTTCAGCGCGAGCGGCTGCATCGAGCGCAGGTGCACCTCACGGCCGCCCGCGATCCGCACCTCGACGTCGGGGCAGACGAACCGGACCATCGCCAGGATCCGCAGGCAGCGCTGCGGGGTGAGGTTCCACTCCTTGGCGAGCGGGGTCCCCTCGAACGGGATGAGGAAGTTGACCGGCACCGAGTCCGAGTCGAGGTCGCGCAGCGCGTACACGACGTCGACCAGGTCCTCGTCGCTCTCGCCCATGCCCGCGATGAGGCCCGAGCACGCCGACAGACCGGCGGCGTGCGCCTTCTGCACGGTGTCCACCCGGTCCGCGTAGGTGTGGGTCTTGGTGATCCCCTCGTACGTCGCCTCGGACGTGTTGAGGTTGTGGTTGTACGCGTCGGCGCCGGCCTCGCGCAGCCGCTCCGCCTGGCCGTCCGAGAGCAGACCGAGGCAGGCGCACACCTCGACGCCCTCGTTCTGCTCCTTGATGGCCTCGATGGTCTTGCCGACCCGCTCGACGTCGCGGTCCGTCGGACCGCGCCCGCTGGCCACCAGGCAGACCCGCTTGGCGCCGCCCGCGACGCCCGCCGCGGCGGCCTGGGACGCCTCGTCCGGCTTCAGCCACGTGTACTTGAGGATCTCGGCCTTGGAGCCGAGCCGCTGGGAACAGTACGAGCAGTCCTCGGGGCACAGCCCCGACTTCAGGTTGACGAGGTAGTTGAGCTTCACCCGACGCCCGAACCACTGGCGGCGCACCTTGCCGGCCGCCGCCACCACATCGAGCAGTTCGTCGTCGGAGGTCGCCAGGACGGCGAGCGCTTCTTCACGGGTCGGCAGCTCGCGCCGCAGCCCCTTTTCCACCAGCGTGTTCAGCAGGTCCATAACCGCAGATCCTTGCCTACCGCCCGCCCCCGGGCCAAGGAGGAACCGAACAAACGCCTCCGATTGAGGTGTGTGGATGACCACATCACGACCTCGGCGTACTCCGGTTAGGGTCTGTGCGCTGCCTACAAAAGGATCGCCGCATGCCACAGGCCGACGACGCACGGGCCGCGGGCCCGCGCCGGACCGCGTTCGACTGGACCGACGCCGAGGCGCGCCGCCGGGCGGAGGCCGGTCTCGTCCGTACGCTGCGGCCCCGCGCGGCCGAGTCGGACCTCCTCGACCTGGCGAGCAACGACTACCTCGGGCTCACCCGCCGCCCGGAGGTCACCGAGGCGGCGGCCGAGGCGGCACGGCGCTGGGGCGCCGGCTCCACCGGCTCGCGGCTCGTCACCGGCACCACCCGGCTGCACACCCGCCTGGAGCGCGAACTCGCCGACTTCTGCGGCTTCGAGGCGGCCCTGGTCTTCTCCTCCGGCTACACCGCCAACCTGGCGGCGCTCACCGCGCTGGGCGGCCGGGACGCGCTGATCGTGTCCGACGCCGCCAACCACGCCTCGATCGTGGACGGCTGCCGCCTGGCCCGCGCCGAGACGGCCGTCGTCCCGCACACCGACCCCGAGGCCGTACGCAAGACGCTGGAGGCCCACCCCGGGAGGCGCGCCCTGGTCGTCAGCGACTCCGTCTTCTCCGTCGACGGGGACAAGGCCCCGCTGTCGGAACTCGCCGAGGCCTGCCGCGCGCACGGTGCCGGGCTCGTCGTGGACGACGCCCACGGCTTCGGCGTCCTCGGTACGGGGGGCAGGGGCGCCCTGCACGAGGCCGGGCTCGCCGGCGACGAGGACGCCGTCGCCACCCTCACCCTCTCCAAGTCCCTGGGCAGCCAGGGCGGCGCCGTCCTCGGCCCCGCCCGGGTGATCGAGCACCTGGTCAACGCCGCCCGCACCTTCATCTTCGACACCGGGCTCGCCCCGGCCGCCGCCGGCGGGGCGCTCGCGAGCCTGCGCCTGATCGCCGCCGAGCCGGGCCTCGCCGAGCGGGCCCGTACGGTCGCGACGACCCTGCACCGGCTGCTCACCGACGCCGGCCTCGTCTCGGCCAGGCCCGACGCGGCGGTCGTCTCGGTCCGCGCGCCCTCCCCGGAGGCGGCGCTGGCCTGGGCGGCGGACTGCCGTGAACAGGGCCTCCTCGTCGGCTGCTTCCGGCCGCCGTCGGTGCCCGACGGCATCTCGCGGCTGCGGCTCACGGCCCGCGCCGACCTCACGGACGCGCAGATCGAGCGGGCGGTGGCGACGATCCTGCGGACGGCGCCCGTCGTCTGAGTCGGCGGCCCAAGCGCGTTCACGGGTCGCAGAGTTCACCGCTTCGGGCGACAGATGGGGACATATCTTGGTGGAACCCCGCCCGGGGCGGCACGATCGGTGGCACTCTGACGCGAAGCGCAATCCGGGGCAATGCTCCCGGCGGGAAAGGGACAGCGTCGCCATGGCAGATCACCAGGAAGCATCCGTCACTCTGCCGAGCGAACCCGCCTCGGTCCCCACGGCCCGGCGGTACGTCGCGGACGTGCTCGCCGACTGGGGCCTCGACGACGACGGCGACACCGCCGACGCGATCCGCCTGATCGTCTCGGAGCTGGCCACCAACGCGGTGCTCCACACCTTCGGCCAGTCGCCGACGTTCACCGTCGACGTTCGGCTGGTGCGCGAGGAAGTCCTCCACGTCGGCGTGACCGACAGCCATCCCCGCCGGCCCCGCCGCCTCCCGGCCGCGGTCCAGCAGGACAACGGCCGCGGCCTCGTCATCATCCGCTCGCTCGCGGCCGAGGCCGGTGGCCGCCTCTCCGTCACGCCGACCGAGGAGGGCGGCAAGACGGTCGCGATCACGCTCCCGTGGACGGCCGCCCGGGTAGCGATCTAGGGCCCGGGGTGCACGGGCCCCCGGGCGCCCCCCAGGGGCCGCCCCCGGGCGGCCCGGACCCCTCCACCAGGCC
>NZ_JBHJQI010000271.1:0-4714 GCF_042262805.1 Streptomyces sp. NPDC056361 | reverse complement strand
AGACAGCCGCCGCCGGGGCGCGGCCCCGCCCCGCGTGCGCGCGTCCGCACCGGAATTCGGGAGCGGGCACGGATGCGCCGTACGCGTACCCGTGCCCGCTCCCGCGTCCCGGCGCACCCGCGCGTCAGACGCGGTGGCGGACCCAGACGTTGGGCTCGACGTAGACCGCGTAGCCGCGCGTGACCTGGCAGTGGACCGGCACGAGGGCGCCCGGGACCTCGACCGGGCCGTCCGCGTCGAAGGGGAGGCCGGTCCAGGAGCGCCACTGCTCGACGGAGCCGGAGACGGTCATCGAGGCCGCGGCCACCGCCACGATCGTGCCGCCCGCGCGCACGTGGACGCGGAGCCACGGGTCGTGCGGCAGGCCGTCCTCACGGGTGCGGAAGGCGTACTCGTGGATGGAGGTCCCGGCCTCCAGGTGCTTGCCGTTGGGGCGGACCGGGGCGACCAGTTCGGCGAAGCCGCGCCGGCCGACGTTCTCCCGCATGGCGGCGAGCATCCGGTGCGACAGGCCCTTGCCGAGGTGGGCGAGGTCGACGGTGATCTCGATCGCGCTCACGGTGTCGGCCTCCCGGCCGTGCCGCAGGTCGGAGAACGCCCAGTTGAGGACCTCGTCCCAGCCCCGGGCGGGCAGCTCGCGGCGGCCCTCGACGTCGAGCCGGAAGGGCACGCTGAAGCCGCGGGCGACGACCGCGCCTTCGGCGTCGGTGGCGACGAGCACGTACTCCGGGAACTCCCGGACGATCCGGCCCATGTTCGCCCAGCCGACCGGGTCGTACATCATGAACTCGGGCCACAGGTCCTTCATGGACCACATCGCCCCTTCGAGCTCGGGACGTTCGGCGAGGGTCGATATGTTGATGTCCATGCAGGCAGGATAGGGATCGCTGCCCGCTACACCAACCGACTTTCCCGTCGGTTTCACGGGGGATTTCCCGACAGGGTCCGGCTCTACGGGAGTTTCTGCTGCGGGCAGCCGCCGAGGACCCGCTTCATCGCGTCCTGCTCGCCCTTCGTCACCCACACCCCGTACTTCTTCTTCACCGCGACCTGCCGGGCCACGTAGGCGCAGCGGTAGGCCCTGTTCGGCGGCAGCCAGGTCGCCGCGTCGCCGTCGGACTTGCGGCGGTTGGCGGACGCGTCGACGGCGAGGAGGTTGAGCGGGTCGTTGGCGAAGCGGCGCCGGGTCTCCGCGTCCCACTTCTGCGCGCCCTTCTGCCAGGCGTCGGAGAGCGCGACGACGTGGTCGATGTCGACCTTGCTGCGGCCCCGGACGTAGGGGACGTCGGCGCCCGTGTACGGGTCGTCGGCCAGGGTGCCTGAGGCGACCTTGCAGCGGCCGTCCGTGAAGCGGACGCCGGTCAGGTCGCGCTTGAGTATGTCGTCGCGGGTCCCGCAGCCGTTGCCGTCGACGTCCACCCAGGAGCGGCCGAACTTCTCGCGCTCGTAACCGGCCTTCGGGGCGCGGCCCTTGACCGTGAGGTCGTCCACGGCCGCCAGGGCCGTACCGCGCGCGGCGGGATTGCCGGCCGAGCCGTCGCCGGGCCCCGGGGTGCCGGTGCCGGGCGAGCAGCCGGTGGCGACGAGCGCGGCGGCGGCGAGCACCGTGGCGGCCAGGGGCCTTCGATTCGTTCGATACGTCCGCTGTGTGAACACCCCGGAATCCTAGGCCCTGTCCGGAAAGTCCGCCCGGCTCGGCGGGCGGACGGCGCTGCTTTCCGCACAGGACCCGGGCGGTGCCCTGCCGGCGGCTCGGACCTCGCCCAGGGGGCGCCCTGCCGGCGGCTCAGACCTTGCCGATACCCAGGGTGTTCTCGGAGGGCAGCAGGCCGGAGCCGATCGCGGCGAGCCAGGGGCCGCCGAGGAGGTCGGCGAGCCGGGCGGTGGACTCGGGGCCGAGGGCGGCCCAGGGGGCGGCGGCCAGGACGTCCGTCCGGTGCTCGACGTCGGCGCGGAGGGCGCGGCCCGCCCCGGTGACGCCGCCGGCCGGGTCGAGGAGGCCGCGGGCGGTCAGGCGGACGCGGGCGGCCGACCAGTCGGCGGCGGACCAGCCGCGGCTCTCGAAGACGGGCTCCGGGGCGGCGCCGACGGCGGCGAAGGAGACGAGCGCCTCGACCGGGTCGAGTCCGGCGGCGAGGAGGGCGGCGAGGTGTCCGTCGCCGCGGTGCTCCCGCAGGACCGTCGCGGCCTGCCAGAGGACGAGGTGCGGGGCGTCGGGCCAGGGCAGCCCGGCGTTGGCTGCGGCGAGCGGGCGTCCGGCCAGGCCGAGCGGCAGGACGGCCTCCGCGGCGCGGCGGGCGAGCGCGGCGGCCTCGGCGAGCTCGGGGCCCGCGACGGCGTCGTCGCCGAGGACGGCCCGGTAGGTGTGGTCGACGGCCCGCAGCCGGGCGGCGAGGACCTTCGCCGGGGCGGCGGTCTCCCAGACGGCGGGGACGTACCGGGCGATCGTCTCGGGGCTGAAGCTGTAGAAGGCGGAGGCCACCGGGACCGGGCCCGCGGCGCCGAGGGGCGCGGCCCGCCAGGCGAAGTAGGAGGGCCAGCGCTCGGTGGTGTCGTAGCCGAGGGCGGCGGCCTCGTCGAAGGCCTCGGGGGCGTAGTAGAGCAGGGCGTGCAGGGGTTCGAGCAGGTGCCACATCTGGCGTACGCGTCCGGGTTCCACGGCTTCCTCGTTTCCCTCGCTCCAGCGTCTTGTCACTGACTAGATTGCTCCGGCCCCACCGACTTGTCAATGACTAGATGCGGGCTACGCTGCTGCCATGACGAGCCGGAACAGCTACCACCACGGCGACCTGCGGCAGGCCGTCCTCGCCGCCGCCCTCGACGTCATCGCCGCCGAGGGCCCCGGAGCCCTGAGCCTGCGCGACCTCGCCCGCCGCGCCGGGGTCTCCCACGCCGCCCCCGCCCACCACTTCAGGGACCGCACCGGACTCCTCACCGCCATCGCCGCCCAGGGGTACGGACTGCTCGCCGACGCCCTCGCCGACGCACCCGAACTGAGCGAACGCGGCGTGCGGTACGTACGGTTCGCCGTCGACCACCCCGCCCACTTCACCGTCATGTTCCAGCCCGAGCTGCTGCGCGCCGACGACCCCGACCTCCTCGCCGCCAAGGACCGCGCCTCCGCCGAACTCCGCGCGGGCGTCACCGACCTGGAGAACGCCCCCGACACCCGCACCGCCGGCATCGCCGCCTGGTCGCTCGCCCACGGCTTCGCGACCCTGCTCCTCACCCGCAACCTGGACGACCCCGTCGGCGACCGGGACCCGGGAGAGGTCTTCCGCTCCCTCACCGGCTCGATGTTCGGCCCCCCGGTCGCCTGACACCCCCTCACTTCCTTTGTGACGTACGGGAATAGACGGAGTCGATCAAGGCTTGAAACACATGTGCGCCCACCGGCGCCAGCGATCGAATCTCCACGGGGGAAACACCAGATGAGCACCCGCACGACCCTCCGGCACACCGCCGCCGCCCTCCTCGCCGCGACCACCCTCACCCTCCTGCCGACCACCGCGACGGCCGTCACGGACACGACCGCCGGCCGTCACGCGGACGGCGGGTGGCGCGGCGCCTGGGCCGCCTCCCCGCAGACGGCGGCGGAGACCTTCGTCCCCAACTGGTCGCGGCAGGGCTTCGCCGACCAGACGGTCCGCCAGGTCGTACGCGTCACCACGAGCGGCACCCGGAACCGGATCGAGCTGACCAACCGGTACGGCACCACCCCGCTGCGGATCACCGGCGCCACCGTCGCCCGCACCGCCGACGGCAGCGCGGTCGAGCCCGGCACCGTGCGCCGACTGCTCTTCGGCGGCCGGCCGGCCGTGACCATCCCGGCCGGTGGCACCCTCCGCAGCGACGCCGCCCACCTCCCCGTCGAGGCCTTCGAGTCGCTGACCGTCACCCTCTACCTGGCGGGCGAGACCGGCCCCGCCACCTTCCACCAGTTCTCCACCGCCACCAGCTACCGCGCGAACGGCGACCACCGCGCCGACGTCTCCGGCACCGCCTTCGGGGAGAGCACCGACGCCTGGTACTACCTCTCCGGCGTCGAGGTCTCCGGCGGCCGGGAGACCGGACGCCGCAACGGCGTCGTCACCTTCGGCGACTCCATCACCGACGGCGTCGGCTCCACGGCGAACGCGAACAACCGCTACCCCGACGAGCTCGCCGAACGCCTCGCCGCCGCCGGCCGGCCCCGCGCCGTCCTCAACCACGGCATCGGCGGCAACCAGGTCGTCAACGACACCACCTGGGCCGGCGAGAGCGCCCTCCACCGCTTCCGCAAGGACGTCCTCACCGAGCCCGGCGTCCGCACCGTCGTCCTCTTCGAGGGCATCAACGACATCGGCGGCAGTGGCCCCGCCTTCCCCGACCCCACCCCCGAGGTCTCCGTCGACCGGCTGATCACCGGCCACCTCACCCTCGTCCGCGAGGCCCACGCCAAGGGGATCAAGGTCATCGGCGCGACCCTCACCCCGATCGCGGGCTCCTTCTACGACAGCCCGGAGAACGAGGCCAAGCGGATCGCCTTCAACCAGTGGGTCCGCACCTCCGGCGCCTACGACGCCGTCGTCGACTTCGACCGCACCGTCGCCGACCCGGCCCACCCGGACCGCGTCCTCCCCGCCTACGACGCCGGCGACCACATCCACCTGAGCGACGCCGGCTACACCGCCCTGGCCGGCGCCCTCGACCTCGACGAGCTCTGACCGACCCG
>NZ_JBHJQI010000270.1:0-4795 GCF_042262805.1 Streptomyces sp. NPDC056361 | reverse complement strand
CTTCCGGGGTCCGGCCGTCGCCGTGCGTACGGAGGTCGTCAGACCGTCTCGGTCTCGCGGGTCCTCACCGCGGGGCGGCGGCTCGCGATGACCTTCTTCGCGAGGGAGCGGGGGCTGGTGAGGAAGCCGTAGCCCCAGGACATGTGCATGGTGGCGAGGGCCACCGGGATCTGCAGGCGCGCCTTGAGCGGGAGGCCCTTGCCGGCCGGGAGGGAGCCGGCGGTGATCGCGGCGAGGTAGCCGGCCGGGACCACGAAGCCCAGCGGGGTGAGGCCGGCGCCCACGACCAGGCCGGCGGCGATGGCGCAGACGGCGGTCGGCGGGGCGAGGTAGCGGAGGTTGATGGAGCCCTGGTGGTAGCGGGCCACCACGTGCCGCCAGCGGCCGTAGTCCTTGTACTGCTTGGCGAGGGCCTTCACGGAGGGCCGCGGGCGGTACTGGACGCGGAGCTCCGGCGAGAACCATATGAGGCCGCCGGCCTCGCGGATGCGGAAGTTCAGCTCCCAGTCCTGGGCGCGGATGAACTCGACGTTGTAGCCGCCCTGCTGCTCCAGCGCCTCGCGCCGGAAGACGCCCAGGTACACGGTCTCGGCGGGGCCCGCCTCGCCGCCGGTGTGGAAGGCGGCGTTGCCGACGCCGATCTTCGAGGTCATCGCGGCGGCGACCGCGTCCTCCCAGGCGTTCTCGCCCTCGGCGTGCATCACCCCGCCGACGTTCTGCGCGCCGGTCTCCTCCAGGAGCCGGACGGCGGTGGCGATGTAGTTCGGGGAGAGCATGCCGTGGCCGTCGACACGCACCACGATCGGGTGGTGCGAGGCCTGGATCGCCGCGTTGAGGGCGGCGGGGGTGCGACCGGTGGGGTTCGGCACCGTGTGGACGCGGCGCTTGTCCGAGGCGGTCTCGCGGACGAGCTCGGCGGCGATCTCGTCCGTGCGGTCCGTGGACGGGCCGAGGGCGATCACCACCTCCATCTCGCCGTCGTACTCCTGCTCCAGGATGTGGCGAACCGAGGTGCGCAAGTACCGCTCCTCGTTGAGGACCGGCATGATCACGGAGACGGGGGGCGTGGCGTTCATCGCCCGTCACGTTACCGCGAATGGGGGACAGCGGTGCGTGCCGAGCGGGTGGTGGGGCCTGGCGCTGATCGTATGGGCCTACCGTGCTCACGGTTCCCCTTGTCACACCCGCGGAGGTGTCCGTCCGTGCCCACACCGCCCCGCACGCCCCGTCCCCGGTCCGCCCGTCCCGTACCGGTCCGCCGGCGGCGGAGGCGCCCCCGGTGGGGGATGCGGATGGCGACGGCGCTCTCCGTGACGGTCCTCGCCGCGGGCGGCATCGGGCACGCCGTGGTGAGCGGCCTGGACACCGGGATCACCCGGGTCGACCCGTTCAAGGACATGAAGAACCGGCCGCAGGCCGGGCACGGAATGAACGTCCTGGTCGTCGGCACCGACGGCCGCGACCGGATCACCCCCGAGGAGAAGGCGAAGTACCGGCTCGGCGGCGCGCCCTGCCACTGCACCGACACCGTGATGCTCGTCCACATCTCCGAGGACCGGGAACGGGCCAGCGTGGTGAGCCTCCCCCGCGACTCGTACGCCGAGATGCCCGAGCACACCGACCTGAACAGCGGCAAGAAGCACCGCGCCCACCCGGTGAAGCTGAACGCGGCCTACGCGGAGGGCGGGCCCGGGCTCACCGTGCGGACCGTCGAGTCGATGACCGGCGTCAAGATCGACCACTACCTGGAGGTCGACTTCACCAGCTTCATGAAGACCGTCGACGCCGTCGGCGGCGTCCAGATCTGCACGACCAAGGCGGTCAAGGACACGTACACGGGGCTCGACCTGTCGGCCGGCACCCACGAACTCGACGGCGGGCAGGCCCTCCAGTACGTCCGCTCCCGCCACATCGACGGCGCCGCCGACATCGGGCGCATGCAGCGCCAGCAGCGCTTCCTCGCGGCGCTCATCGAGCGGACGACCAGCGGCGGGGTGCTGCTCAACCCGGTGCGGTTCCGCGAGGTCGCCACGACGATGCTGGGCTCCGTACGGGCCGACGAGGACTTCGGTACGGACCAGCTGCTCGCCCTCGCCAAGGCGATGCACGGCTTCACCCCCGCCTCGTCGGAGTTCGTGTCCGTGCCGATCGGGGACATGAGCTTCCCCGTGAAGGGCATCGGGTCGACGGTGAAGTGGGACGCGGCCAAGGCCCAGAAGCTGTTCCAGGCGCTCCGCGACGACCGGCCGCTCGCCCCGCAGAAGGCGGCGACCTCGTCGAAGGCCCCGAAGGCGGACGTCGTGGACGTGGCGCCGCGCACCATCCGCGTCCAGGTCTACAACGGGACCCGCACGGACGGGCTCGGCCGCAAGGTCGACGACGCGCTGCGGGCGACCGGCTTCGACACCACCCGCACCCCGATGACGGGGGCCGGCCAGGAGTACCCGCGCACGGTCGTCGAGTACGACCCCCGCTGGGACCGGTCCGCGAAGTCCCTCGCGGCGGCGTTGCCGGGGGCGCAGCTGCGGGCGGTGGCGGGGCGGGGCGCGACGCTGCGGGTGACGGTCGGCGGGAACTACCGGGGGGTCACCGGGGTGCGGGCGGAGGATGCGGGGCGGGGCGGGCCGTTCGAGGCGGTCACGGGGGACCAGGTGGTGTGTCCGTAGCCGTTGCGGGTGCGGGGTCGGGCGGGGAGCCCGGCGCGGCCGGGCTCCGTTCCGTCGTGCCCACCCGTTCCGAAAGGGCCCGCGCTAGTCCTCGTAGCCTTCGGCGGCTCGGCGTTCGCGGAGGGCTTTGATGGCCTGGCGGCGGGCGAGGCGGTGGGTGCGGCGGATCTGGGCTTCCTGGTTGCGCCGGTTGTCCTGCTCGGTCTCGGGGATGACCTGGGGGACGCGGCGGGGCTTGCCGTCGGCGTCGACGGCGGCGAAGACGAGGTAGGCGGAGCCGACCTGGGTGGCGGGGGTGGATTCGTTCCAGCGCTCGGCCATGACGCGGACGCCGACCTCCATGGAGGAGCGGCCGGTCCAGTTGACCTGGGCCTTGACGTGGAGGAGGTCGCCGACGCGGACGGGTTCGAGGAAGGCCATCTCGTCCATGGAGGCGGTGACGGCGGGGCCGCCCGAGTGCCGGCCCGCGACGGCGCCGGCGGCGTCGTCGACCAGCTTCATGATCACGCCGCCGTGCACCGTACCGAGGAGGTTGGTGTCGTGGCTCGTCATGATGTGGCTGAGAGTGGTGCGGGAGGCGGAGGTCGGCTTGCCCGGGATGTCGTCCGGGATATCGCCCTGTTCTGTCATGCCCTCCACCATATGCCGGGTCCTGTGACGGGTAGTCGTTCGGTCCGCTTTGCATCAGCTTGGCAACAGCACCGGTCCGATCTTCTACCCGGGCTGTCGTCCGGAAAGCCCTGCCCGGCACACTGGTCCGTATGAATGACTGGCCTGAAGACGGCGGGTACGGCCGCGGCAACGCGAACTCCCAGCCCGAGGGACCCCGCCGGATGAGCCATGTGCAGCGCCCGCAGGCTCCGCAGCAGCCCCGCTACGACCAGGGGCAGGGCCGCGGACAGGGCTACGGCCAGGGCGGCCAGGCCGGCCAGGGCTACAACCCGAACTACACGCAGGCCCGCAACGAGGGCTACGACTCCGGCTACAACACCGGCCAGGTCTACGGCGGCGCCCAGCAGGGCGGCGCCCAGGGCGGCGGCAACGGCGCCCCGCCGCCGTACGCACCCCAGGGGCCCGGGCGGCCCGCGCCGGACTGGCGCAAGCGCGCCAAGGTGGGCTCGATCGTGCTGGTCGTCGGCGTCCTCGCCTGGGGCATCGGCACGTACGCGTGGGCCAGCTCACAGATGCGGAACGAGGTCGACCTCTCCAAGGTCATCGAGCGGCCCGAGGAGGGCGACTGCACGACGTACCTGATCGTCGGCTCCGACAGCCGCGAGGGCATGTCCGCCGAGGAGAAGAAGAAGCTGCACACCGGCTCGGCCGAGGGCAAGCGGACCGACTCGATGATGATCCTCGCGGCCTGCTCCAGCGGGAACACGATGATCTCGCTGCCCCGTGACTCCTGGGTGACGATCCCGAGCTTCGTCGGCTCCGAGTCGGGCAAGTCGTACCCGGCGCGCGGCGGCTCCAAGCTGAACGCGGCCTACGCGATGGACGGCCCCGAGCTGCTCGTGCGGACCGTCGAGTTCAACACCGGGCTGCACATCGACCACTACGCGGAGATCGGCTTCGCCGGCTTCGCGAACATCGTGGACGCGCTCGGCGGCGTCGAGCTGAACATCGACAAGGGCTTCAAGGACAAGAAGTCCGGCGCCGACTTCCAGGCCGGCAAGCAGACCCTCAACGGCGAGCAGGCACTGGCGTTCGTCCGGACCCGGTACGCGTTCGCCGACTCGGACCTCCAGCGGACCAAGAACCAGCAGAAGTTCCTCTCCGCGCTGGCCAACCAGGCGGCGACACCGGGCACGATCCTCAACCCGTTCGCGCTGTACCCGACGCTCGGCGCCGGCCTGGACACGCTGATCGTGGACAAGGACATGTCGCTGTACGACCTCGGGAAGATGTTCTTCGCGATGAAGGGCATCAACAGCGGCGACGGCAAGTCCATGAACATGCCGCTCGCGGGCTCCGCGCCGCAGAACTCCCTCAAGTGGGACATGCCGAAGGTGAAGCAGCTCGTCGAGCAGATCAAGAACGACGAGAAGGTCACGGTGACGTCGAACCGCTGACCGGGACACGCCGGAACACGCCGGAACACGCGAAGGCGCCCCTCACGATCGCTCGTGAGG
>NZ_JBHJQI010000269.1:0-4990 GCF_042262805.1 Streptomyces sp. NPDC056361 | reverse complement strand
GAGCCGGACCCGGTGTCGCTGGAGCGGCAGGCACGTGTTTCCCGCCTGCCGTCTGATCTTCCGGGTCGAGGGGTGGCGCGCCCGGCCGGGAGCCGGGCCGCCACCAGGTTCGTACGGCCGTCAGGCCAGGCCCGCCACCAGGTCGGCGACGCTCTTGCGGCGACCGGTGTAGAAGGGGACCTCTTCGCGGACGTGCATCCGGGCCTCGGAGGCGCGCAGGTGGCGCATCAGGTCGACGATGCGGTGCAGCTCGTCGGCCTCGAAGGCGAGGATCCACTCGTAGTCGCCGAGCGAGAAGGAGGCGACCGTGTTGGCGCGGACGTCGGGGTAGCCGCGGGCCATCTTGCCGTGGTCGGCGAGCATGCGGCGACGGTCCTCGTCGGGCAGCAGGTACCAGTCGTACGAGCGCACGAACGGGTACACCGAGACGTAGTCGCGCGGGGTCTCGTCGGCCAGGAAGGCCGGGATGTGCGACTTGTTGAACTCGGCGGGGCGGTGCAGCGCCATGTTCGACCAGACCGGCTCCAGAGCGCGGCCCAGCTTGGTGCGGCGGAAGAGGCTGTACGCCTCCTGGAGCTCGTCGCTCGTCTCGGCGTGCCACCAGATCATGACGTCGGCGTCGGCGCGCAGACCGGACAGGTCGTACGTGCCGCGGACCGTGATGTCCTTGGCGGCGAGCTGGTCGAACAGCTCCTGGACCTCGTCGGCGTAGCCGGCGCGGTCCTCGGGCAGAACGTCGCGCAGCTTGAAGACAGACCACAGGGTGTAGCGGATGACCTCGTTGAGGTCCTTCGCCTTCTTACCGGCGTTCGGGATCTTTTCGGGCGCACTCATACGCCTATTCTCGCCCGTCACGAGGAGTGCCCCGCACCGGGGTGGGTCCTTTGCGACGTGGCGAGGATCTCCTCCCCGATCTCGTCCGCCGCGCGGTGGGCCGAGGCGACGCAGGCGGGGATGCCGACGCCGTCGTACGCGGCTCCCGCGACGCGCAGTCCGGGAAGGGCTTCGAGCGCCCCGCGGACGCGGGCGACGCGGTCCAGGTGGCCGACGGGGTACTGGGGCAGGCCGCCGATCCAGCGGGTGACCGCGGTGGCGACGGGGCGGGCGGTGAGCCCGGTGGCGGCGGCCAGGTCCTTGGCGGAGGCGGCGACGAGGTCGGTGTCCTCGCGGTGGACCTGCTCCTCCTCGCCGTGGCGGCCGACGGAGGTGCGCAGCACGAACAGGTCGGGGGCGGAGTCGGCGACCCAGTTCCACTTCCGGCTGGAGAAGGTGGAGGCCTTGATCGTGTGGCCGTCGACGGGCGGGACCAGGAACCCGGAGCCGGGCAGCTCCGGCACCTCGGAGCGGCGGAAGGCGAGGGTGACGAGGGCCATCGAGGCGTACTCGACGGCGTCGAGCTCGGCGGCGGCGTCCGGGGCGTGGCCGCCGAGGAGTCCGGCCGCGACGCCGGCGGGGGTGGCGAGGACGACGGCGTCGGCCTCGAACGTCCGGTCGGGGGTGACGACCTGCCAGCCGGTGGCGCCGGAGCGGAGCAGCGCGGTGACGGGCGTGCCGGTGAGGATCTCGCCGCCGGCGGCGCGGATCGCGTCGGCGACCGCGCCGGGCAGGGTGCCGATGCCGCCGTCGAGCCCGAGGAAGGCCGCGCCGCCGAGACCGGTGGCGGCGCCCGCCGCGTCGGCGGGGACGGCCGCGCCGGCCTGCTGCACGGCGCGGACGGCCGCGGTGAGGGTGGGGTGGACGCGGGCGGCCTCGAACAGGGCGGGCATGGCCGCCCTCATCGAGATGCGGTGGGCGTCACCGGCGTACACGCCGCCGAGGAGGGGTTCGACGAGCCGGTCGACGACCTCGTGGCCCATGCGCTGGGCGACGTACGCGCCGATGGCGACGTCCTCGCCGATCTCGGTCGGCGGCAGCTCCAGGTCGCCGTCGATCCGGCGCAGGCCCTCCGCGGAGACGAGGCCCTCGACGGCGCGGGCGTCGCCGGGGACGCCCATCACGTGGCCCTTGGGCATGGGGATCAGCTCGCCGCGGGACCAGACGGACGCGGTGGTGGTGCCCGGGGCCTGGAGCCGGTCGCCGAGGCCGACGGCGCGGGCCAGGGCGACCGCCTCGGGACGGCGGGCGAGCAGCGACTCGGCGCCGAGGTCGACGGGAGCACCCGCGATCTCCCCGGCGAGGAGCTTGCCGCCGACCCGGCCGCCCGCTTCGAGGAGCGTCACCCGGTGGCCGGCGAGGGCCAGTCGGTGGGCGGCCGCGAGTCCGGCGATACCGCCTCCGGCGACGACGACATGGGATCCCGTGGTGTCCGCGTTCATGGGACCACTCTCTCAAATCGCCCGTCTCCGGCGGACCGCCGTCCACCTGTCGGCCGTCCGGGGGCCGGGCGCTGTCCGCCGCTCCCGTTCCGAGGCCGGACCGTGACCGCATCGCTACCGCCGGGGCGAAACCCGTTCCGCCCGCCGGTACGTCCAACCGCCGGCACTCGTCCACCGACCCCCGGGGGGAATCATGCGGAGCGTACGAACGACGGCGAGAACGCGGACGGCAGGGACGGCGGTGCGGGCGAGGACCGTGGCGGCTGCGCTGCTCACGGCCGCGCTCGTGCTGACCGGCTGCGGCGCCGGAGGGAGCACGGACTCGGGCGGGGACGAGAAGTCGGACCTGAGTGCGGCGCGGCCCGCCGACGGTGCGGCGGCGGGCGCGGACAAGAGCGGTGCCGTCGACGGCTCGTCGGGCGCCGCGAAGCCCGCGCCGCAGGCGCCCGCGCGGCAGCAGCACGTCATCCGGACGGCCTCGCTGTCCGTGGAGGTCGCGGACGTGCCGAAGGCGCTGGCCACGGCCCGGCGGGTGACGGCGGGCGCGGGCGGGCGGGTCGAGAACGAGGCGACGGAGCGGGTCGACGACGCGTACGTCACCTCCCAGGTCGTGCTGCGGGTGCCGCAGGAGCGCTACGACTCCGTCCTCACCGAGCTGGCCGGCACCGGCAAGCTCCTCTCCCGCAAGGCCGACGCCAAGGACGTCACCGACCAGGTGGTCGACGTGGAGAGCCGGATCGCCACCCAGCGGGCCAGCGTGGCGCGGGTGCGGGCGCTGATGCAGCGGGCGGAGCGGCTGGCCGACGTCGTGACCCTGGAGGGCGAGCTGAGCCGCCGCCAGGCCGACCTGGAGTCGCTCCTCGCCCAGCAGGCCTCGCTGAAGGACCGGACGACGCTCGCGACGATCACCCTCGAACTCATGGAGAAGGCGAAGCCGCAGGCCGAGCCCGAGGAGGGCCGCCCCGGCTTCGGGGACGCCCTGAGCGGCGGCTGGAACGCCCTGGTCGGCGCGGTGACCTGGGTCGGCATCGTCCTGGCGGCACTCGCGCCCTGGCTCGCGGTGGCCCTGATCGTCTTCGTCCTCTGGCGCCGGCTGGTGCGGCCCCGCCTCGCCGCCCGGCGCACCGCGCCCGTTCCGGTGCCGGGGGCCCGGGTGGAGCGGAACGCGGCGGGAGCGGTGGCGAACGCGGCCGGGGTGCCCCCGGTGGCCGGGCCTCCGGAGGCTCCCGAGAAGTAGCTTCTCTCCCATGAGCGAACGACTGGTGGTCATCGGTGGCGACGCGGCGGGCATGTCCGCCGCGTCGCAGGCGCGCAGGCTCAGGTCCGCCGGGGAGTTGGAGATCGTCGCCTTCGAGCGCGGTCACTTCTCCTCGTACTCGGCCTGTGGCATCCCGTACTGGGTCGGCGGTGACGTCGCCGCGGCGGCGGAGCTGATCGCCCGCTCCCCGGAGGAGCACCGGGCCCGGGACATCGATCTGCGGATGCGGACCGAGGTGACGGCGATCGACGTGCCGGGGCAGCGGGTCCTCGCCCAGGACCTGGAGGCGGGCACGGAGTCCTGGACGGGCTTCGACAAGCTGGTGATCGCGACCGGTGCCCGTCCGCTGCGCCCGCCGCTGCCGGGGATCGACGCGCCCGGCGTGCACGGGGTGCAGACCCTGGACGACGGCCGGGCGCTGCTCGACTCGCTGGCGCTGACGCCGGGGCGGCGCGCGGTGGTCGTCGGCGCCGGCTACATCGGGGTGGAGATGGCCGAGGCGCTGCTCGCCCGGGGCTACGAGGTGACGGTGCTGACCCGGGGCGAGCAGCCGATGGCGACCCTCGACCCCGACATGGGCCGGCTCGTGCACCGGGCGATGGACGGGCTCGGGATCAGGACGATCGTCTCGGCCGAGGTGACGAAGGTCCTCACCGGTGACGACGGCCGGGTGCGGGCGGTGGCGACGGACGCGGCCGAGTACCCGGCGGACGTGGTCGTCCTGGGCATGGGCGTGGAGCCGGAGACGTCGCTCGCGCGGGCGGCGGGGCTGCCGCTCGGCACGTCCGGCGGGCTCCTGACCGATCTGGCGATGCGGGTGCGCGGGCACGGGAACGTCTGGGCGGGCGGCGACTGCGTGGAGGTCCTCGACCTGGTGTCGGGCCGGGAGCGGTACGTGCCCCTGGGGACGCACGCGAACAAGCACGGCCAGGTCATCGGGGCGAACGTGGGCGGCGACTACGCGACCTTCCCCGGGGTGGTGGGCACGGCGGTGTCGAAGGTCTGCGACCTGGAGATCGCCCGGACGGGCCTGCGGGAGAAGGACGCCCGCGCGGTGGGGCTGCGGTACGTGACGGTGACGATCGAGTCGACCAGCCGCGCGGGCTACTACCCGGGCGCCGCGCCGATGACGGTGAAGATGCTGGCCGAGCGGCGTACCGGGCGGCTGCTCGGGGTGCAGATCGTGGGCCGGGAGGGCGCGGCGAAGCGGGTGGACATCGCGGCGGTGGCGCTGACGGCGGGGATGACGGTGGAGTCGATGACGGCCCTCGACCTGGGGTACGCGCCGCCGTTCTCGCCGGTGTGGGACCCGGTCCTGATCGCGGCCCGCAAGGCGACGGCGGCGGTCCGCGCGGCGGGCTGAGCGCGGAACCGGCCGAGCGCGGAACGGCGACGGCCGCCGGGGTCTCCCCCGGCG
>NZ_JBHJQI010000268.1:0-5070 GCF_042262805.1 Streptomyces sp. NPDC056361 | reverse complement strand
CTGGGGGGTGGTTTTTTTTTAATACGCCCCCGGCCGGGTTTGGCGGGGGGGGGGGGGCGCCGCCGCGGGGGGCCGGGCGCGGGCCCCGGTGGGTGGGGGCGGGAAGGGGACGGGTCAGGGGCAGCTGATGCGGGTGTCGCCCGCGTCGGTGGTGCAGGTGTCCGTGCCGAGGCCGCCGTTGGCGGTGTCGTTGCCCTGGACGCCGTCGGTGGTGGTGAGGCGGTCGTTGCCGTAGTAGCCGGTCAGGGTGTCGTTGCCCGGGCCGCCGTTCAGGGTGTCGTCGCCGAAGCCGCCGTCGATGTTGTCGTTGCCGAAGCCGCCGTGGACGGTGTCGTTGCCGTAGCCGGCGCGGACGGTGTCGTTGCCGCCGAGGGCGCAGATCACGTCGTTGGCGTAGCCGCCGGTGAGGGTGTCGACACCGCTGGTGCCGATGATCGTGCAGCCGCGGGCGTTGTTGACCGGGGTGGTCGCGACCGCCGTGTTGTTCGAGGCCGTCGGGTCCTGCGGCGACCCGGTCGCGGTGGCCGTGTGGGTGATCGTGCCGGTGGAACGGGGCTCGGCCGTCAGCGTGACCGTGGCGCTCGCACCGGGGGCCAGGGAGCCGAGGGCGCAGGTGGCCGTCGTCGCCGTGGTCGTGCAGCCGCCCTGCGACGAGGTGGCCGAGGTGAGGGTGACGCCGGCGCCGGAGAGCGTGTCGGAGAGGGTGACGCCGGTCGCGGTGGCGGTGGAGGCCGTGGAGTTGGCGACGGTCACCGTGTAGGTGGTCCGGTCGCCGATGCTGACGGGGGCCGTGGGGGCCTGGGTCACGACGAGGTCGGCCTGGGGGGCGGGAGGCGGAGTGCCGTCGCCGCCCTGGTAGCGGGCGAGCGCGAAGGCGAAGCCCGCCCCGTGGCCGCCCGCGACGATCGCGCCGTCGGGCTGGACGAGGACCGCGCGGGCCTCGTCGAAGTCGCCGAAGCCGGTGACGACGAACCCGTCTCCGCCGAAGCCGGTGTCGACACTGCCGTTGGCGTGGAAGCGGGCGAGGCCGAAGTCGTTCGCCTCGGCGCTCGCGGGGTCGTCGGCCCGGCCGGCGAGGACGATCTTGCCGTTGGTCTGGAGTGCCATGCCGTAGGCGATCCCGCCGTCGCCGGGGAAAGCGACCGAGGTGCGCCCGCCGGTGCCGAAGCCGGTGTCGGGGGTGCCGTTGGCGTTGTACCGCAGCAGGGCGATGCCGGCGCCGCCGCTTCCGGCGGCGAGGATCCGGCCGTCCGGCTGTACGGCCACGGCGTTGCCGAACTCGGTGCCGCCGAAGTCGGCGGTCACCATGCCGTCGCCGCTGAAGGTGGCGTCGAGGCTGCCGTCGGGCAGGTAGCGGGCCACGCCGATGTCGAACGCCGTGCTGCCGACGTAGCCGGTCAGGACGATCCTGCCGTCCGGCTGGAGCGCCATCGCGCGGGCGACGCCGCCGGCGTCCTGGGGCGAGGTGGGCGTGAAGCCGGCGACGACCGTGCCGTCACCGCCCAGGCTCGGGTCGAAGCCGCCGTCGGTGCCGAGGCGCACGAGGGCGAAACCGCCACCGCCGCCCTTGCCGGCGGCGATGATCCTGCCGTCGGGCTGCACGGCGACGTCCGCGCCGTCCGCCGAGCCGCCGAACTCCTCGACGCGCACCAGGCCGCCCTCGCCGAAGCCGGTGTCCAGGCTGCCGTCGGTGTTGTAGCGGGCCACGGAGAAGAAGCAGCAGCCGCCGCCCTCCTCCGCGATCACCTCGGTGGTGCCCGCCACGACGATCTTGCCGTCCGACGGCTGGATCGCCACGGCGTTGGCCGCGTGGGCACCGCCGCCGAAGTCGCTGGTCACCACGCCGTCGCCGCCGAAGCCGGTGTCGAGGCCGCCGCCGGGCAGGTAGCGGGCCAGCGCGAAGCCGCCGTCGCTGCTCAGCCCCGCCATGACGAGCTTCCCGTCGGCCTGCCGCGCGAGGTCGTGCCCCTCCGCGTACCCGGGGAGGGGCGTGGTCACCCGGCCGCCGGTCCCGAACGCCGGGTCCAGGTCGCCGGGTGCGGCCAGCGCGGTACCGGGCAGCGCGAGAGCGAGCGCCAGGCCGCACGCGGCGAGTGCCCCGGCCCTCCCGCCTGCTCCGCGGCGCCATCCCGCCGGTCTGAGGTGTACATGGGTCATGGGAGCGGGAACCTCCGTCTTCGCTGGTGTACGGGCAGCGCACAGCTTCGTCCCGGCACTGACGCCGCTCCCGCGCGGACCGGGCCGCACTGCGCCCACTGGCCCCCGGGAACCACTCCCGTGAGGGAGCGCGCACGGCGCCTTGCGGGCGCGGCTCCGTCCCAGGTCCTCCTGGGGTCCGCTCCGTACGCGGCCGACGGTCCTGGATACGCTGCCCGCCATGCGCGAGACCACGACCAGCGACGCGACCCGGCGTGAGCCACTGATCCTCGATGCCGGGCAGGTGGATTCCGATCCCGGACTCCGGGCCCGGTTCGCCGGGTCGGCCCACCGGATCCTGGCCGACCTGGTGCGCGGGGGTGCCGCGCTCGGCTGGGTGGAGCCGCCGTCGGCCGACGAGGTGGGGCGGCTCCTCGACGGCGTGGTCGCCGCGACGCGCGCCGGTGACGCGAGCCTGCGGGCCGCGTACGTCGACGGCCGGCTCGTCGGGCTCGGGTACTGGCTGCGCTACGCGCGGCCGACCCACCGCCCGCACGCCGATCTGGAGAAGGTCGCGGTGGACGCCTCCGCCCACGGGCAAGGGGTCGGCCGGGCCCTCACCGCGGCCCTGATCGGCGATGCCGAGCGGGCCGGCATCGAGGTCCTCACGCTGGACGCCCGCGGCGACAACGTCCACGCCCTGGGTCTCTACCGGTCGCTGGGGTTCGTCGAGTACGGCCGCCTCCCCGACTTCGTCGCCGTCGGGGAACGCCGCTACGACAAGGTCTTCTGCATGCTGGACCTCCGCCGGGGACGCTGACGGCCCGTACGGCGGCCCGGCGGCCCTGCGGCGGTCCGGCGGCGGGCCCTCCCCGGAGTCACGCGCGGTCTCGGGCCTCCAAGTCGTCGAGTACGGCGAGCTGTCGGGTGACGCGCTCGGCGGACCAGGTGTCCAGCCAGGTCGCGAAGGTGCCGTCGTAGGCGCGCGGGGCGGATTCGACGCGCATGATCAGGGCGAGGTAGATCCGGTACAGGGCCAGGCGTGCGCGGGCTCCGGTGTCGAGCGTGAGGGAGGGGGTCACGGAGCGGTAGCCGGCCATGAGGTCGGGGTCGTCCTCGGCCGTGCCGAGGGGGTCGAGGCCGACGAGCTCGGCGAGGGGGTCGCCGAAGAAGGCCCGCTCGCCGTCGATGAGGCCGGTCAGGTGCCAGGTTCCGTCCGCGGTCGGGCCGAGGACGAGGTTTCCCTCCCAGGCGTCGAAGTGGACGAGCGCGGGGCGCCGTACCGGGGCGAGCCGGTCGTGGAAGCGTCCGGGCAGGGCGGCGAGGAGCTCGGCCGGGGCGGGCAGGGGAACGGCGAACCGGGCCGCGTCGGCGAGGACGGCGTGCAGCATGGCGGTGAACGCGGCGGGCCAGTCGGGGGCGGTGAGGCCGACGGCGGGTCGGGGGTACCCGTGGGCCGGTCCGGTGACGGTGGCGACGCGGGCCAGGCTCTCCCCCAGGCTCCGGCGCAGGGCGGTGTGGTCGGCGGGGGTGAGCCGGTCGCGGGCGGTGTCCCAGGTGGTGCCGTCGAGGTAGGTGAGGAGGAGCCACTCGGAGGGGGCCCGGGGACCGGCGGGTTCGTGGTGGAGGACGGTGGGCACCCGGGCGCCGGTGGGGGCCGCCAGCCGGTGGAAGAGTGCCTCGGTGCCGAGCAGGCCCTGTTCGTGGGTGAGGGCGGGGGCGGTCGCCGGGGGTGCGGTCTTGAGGATCAGGTTCCGTCCGTCGGCGAGCTCGACCAGGCGGGCGGAGTTGTAGAGGCCCCCGCCGAGTGCGGTGCTGCGCAGGACGGTGACGGGGCCGAGGGCGTGGCGGACGCGTGCGGCGGCGAGCTCGTGGGCGTGGTCGGGTCCCGGGGCGGGCGAAGGGGCGGCGGTGGCGGTCAACGAGCACTCCTGGGTGGGGTGGGGATGCGGGGCGCCGCCGGGTCAGAGCCGTACGCCGAAGGCATGGCTCATGAAGGCGGTCTCCAGCCGGCGGCGCAGGTGGTGGGAGAGCGGGTCGAGCAGGTCGGCGCGGACCATGGGCAGGGAGAGGGCCAGGGCGGCGGGGACGGTGCCGACGGTGATGGGGACGGCGGCGCAGACGCTGCCGGGGGCGTACTCCTCGCGTTCCTGGACCGCGTGTCCCCTGCGGAGCCGGGAGAGTCTGTGGATCAGCGCGTCGGCGTCGGGGACGGTGTACGGGGTGAGGGGTTCGACGGGGTGGCGGGCCAGGTGGTCGCGGCGGGCGTCGGGATCGAGCTGGGAGAGCAGGCACTGGCCGAGCGCGTGGGCGTGGGCGGTGCGCCGGAAGTCCGCCCATTCCTCCACGGCGGGTGTTCCCGGTCCGGAGGACTGGCCGACCATCCTGACCTCGCCCTCGTCGTACCGGGCGTAGTAGATGGCGGCTCCGGTCTGGTCGCGCAGCGAGTCGAGCCAGGTCTGGAGGTCGTGGGCGTTGGCCTGTTCCGGTAAGGCTCCGCCGAGGCGGGCCGTGGCGGCGGTGATGAGGTAGCGGCCGCCGTCGCGGTGCAGGTAGCCGTCGTGGGTGAGGGTGCGGAGCAGGTGGTAGGTGGTGCCGATCGGGATGTCGGTGCGCCGGGCGAGGCTCTTGGCGGTGGAGCGCGTGGGGTCCTCGGCGACGGCTTCGAGCAGGCGCATGGCCCGTCGGACGGAGCCTATGAGCGTGGGGCCTGCTGAGCTGGGTGGCGTCATGGCGGGGTTCCCTCTGGGGAGGCCTCTCCTGGCCGTGTGTCGGAGAGGCCCGTGGTTCGTGGTCGGGTGCGGTGCGGGGGCGGCCGGCCGTACGTTCCCCCCGGATGCGTACGTCCTTCGTTCGACCTCCCCCGCATAGCCCACCATGCCGACACGCCACCTGACCAGGATTGTTCGGCACGAGAGGCGCGGGCCCCCGGGT
>NZ_JBHJQI010000267.1:0-5083 GCF_042262805.1 Streptomyces sp. NPDC056361 | reverse complement strand
GGCCCGTCGGGTCCGCCGGGTGGGGGGGCCCCCCCCCGGGCCCCCCCACCAAAACCCCCTCCCCCCCCCGGGGGGGGGGCGCCCCTGCGGCCCCCCCCCCACGGCTTTCCCTGAGAGGCACAGCACCACATGGCAGGTCACATCCAGGACCGTTGGTTCAAGGTCGAGCTGGGCGCCGACGGTAAGACCCGGCGGGTCAAGACCGACCGCTATGGGACAGGCATGCGCTACCGGGCCCGGTACGTCGGTCCCGACGGCACGGAGAAGTCCAAGAGCTTCCCTGACCGGCAGAAGCGCCTTGCCGAGCAGTGGCTGACGAGCATCGAGACGGACATGGCCAGGGGTGAGTACATCGACCCGAAGGTCGGTCGCACCACCTTCCAGCAGTACGCCGAACGCTGGGTCGCCGCGCAAACGACGGACGTCGCCACGCGCACCGGAGCGGAGTCTAGGATCCGGCTGCACGCGTACCCGTACATCGGGTCCCGGCCCCTCGGTTCGTTCCAGCCCGAGCACATCCGGGAGTGGCTGCGGAAGCTGGAAGACGCGGGTCTGGCCGCGTCCACCCGGCGAACCATCTACGCCAACGTGTCGGCGGTCTTCACGGCTGCCGTGGACGACCGGCTCATCGCGCGGAATCCCTTCCGTGCCGCTTCGGTGAAGGCGCCGGCGCAGACCTCGAAGCGCGTTCGCCCGTGGAGCGTTGAGCAGGTGTTCGCGGTGCGACGGGCGCTCCCGGCCCACTACCGAGCCATGGTTGATGTGGGCGGTGGCTGCGGGCTTCGGCAGGGCGAAATCTTCGGGCTTCCGGTCGACGAGGTTGGCTTCCTCACTGGGTGGCTGCACGTCGGCTATCAGGTGAAGCTCATCGGCGGCCGAGCCGTCTTCGCCCCGCCGAAGCGAGGCAAGGTACGTGACGTTCCCCTGCCCGCGCATGTGAGTCAGGCGCTGGCCGCCCACATGAAGGCGTTTCCGCCCGAGGAGGTCACGCTGCCGTGGGAGACGGTGAGCGGTCCGCTCGTGACGAAGCGTCTGATGTTCACCACCGAGGAGGGCAAGGCCGTCGGCCGGCACTACTTCAACACCGCTTCCTGAAAACCCGCTCTCGTGGCCGCTGACGTGCTCCCGGCGCCTGAACCGGGGGAGAGGCCCAAGGAGTCGCGCGAGGACGGCATGCACGCGCTGAGGCACTTCTACGCCTCCGTGCTGCTCGATGCGGGCGAGAACGTCAAGGCGTTGAGCGGCTACCTGGGGCACGCGGACCCGGGGTTCACGTTGAGGACGTACACGCACCTCATGCCGAGCAGTGAGAGTCGCACGCGGAAGGCCGTCGACGACGTGTATCAGGCGCGCGGTGAAGCACCTGACGGCCCACAGGCGGCCCAGGCGGCATGACGACGGCCCCCACCAGTGGAAAAGCTGCTGGTGGGGGCCGGTTTGGCCTCAAGTCTGGCCAAGTATAACTAGAACTGGTATCAGTTCTGAAGCATCGTCAGAAACTCAGGGGCAATTCCATCTCCTCGGGAGGCAGCGGTCATGACCGAGCTTGTGGAGCACGGAAGGCTGTTCATCGGCGGGGAGTTGACCGAACCGCTCGGAACCGGCGTGATCGAGGTGATCTCGCCGCACACCGAGGAGGTCATCGGACGCGTCCCGCACGCCTCCGAAGCCGACGTCGACCGGGCCGTCGCCGCGGCCCGACGGGCCTTCGACGAGGGGCCGTGGCCCCGGATGACGGTCGAGGAGCGGATCGCCGTCGTCACCCGCATCAAGGACGCCATCGCCGTCCGGTACGAGGAGATCGGCCGCGTCATCAGCGCGCAGAACGGCTCCCCGTACTCCTGGTCCGTCCTCGCCCAGGCGCTGGGCGCGATGATGGTCTGGGACGCGGCGATCGCCGTCGCCCGGGACTTCCCGTACGAGGAGCGGCGCGGCGGCGTCCTCGGGCCGCTGCTCGTCCGGCGCGAACCGGTCGGTGTCGTCGCGGCCGTCATCCCGTGGAACGTGCCGCAGTTCACCGCCGCCGCCAAGCTGGGGCCCGCGCTGCTCGCCGGCTGCACGGTGGTCCTCAAGCCGTCGCCGGAAGCACCCCTCGACTCGTACATCCTCGCCGAGATCGCCACCGAGGCCGGGCTGCCCGAGGGCGTCCTCAGCATCCTGCCCGCCGACCGCGAGGTCAGCGAGTACCTCGTCGGCCACCCCGGCGTCGACAAGGTCTCCTTCACCGGCTCGGTCGCCGCGGGACGGCGGGTCATGGAGGTCGCCTCGCGCAACCTCACCCGCGTCACCCTCGAACTCGGCGGGAAGTCGGCCGCCGTGATCCTGCCCGACGCGGACACCGCGACCGCCGTCGCCGGGATCGTCCCGGCCGCCTGGATGAACAACGGCCAGGCCTGCGTCGCCCAGACCCGCATCCTCGCCCCCCGCTCCCGGTACGAGGAGATCTCGGAGGCCTTCGCCGCCGCGGCCGGCGCGCTCGTCGTCGGCGACCCGCTCGACCCGGCCACCCAGGTCGGCCCGCTGGTCGCCCGGCGCCAGCAGCAGCGCTCCCTCGACTACATCGGCATCGGCCAGCAGGAGGGCGCCAAGATCCTCGCGGGCGGCGGGCGGCCCGCCGGGCTCGAACGCGGCTGGTACGTCGAACCGACCCTCTTCGGCGGCGTCGACAACTCCATGCGGATCGCCCGCGAGGAGATCTTCGGCCCGGTCATCTGCCTCCTGCCCTACGAGGACGAGGCCGACGCCCTCCGCATCGCCAACGACTCCGACTTCGGGCTCAGCGGCAGCGTCTGGACCGGCGACGTGGAGCACGGCATCGACTTCGCCCGCCGGGTCCGCACCGGCACCTTCAACGTCAACACCTTCAGCCTCGACATGCTCGGCCCCTTCGGCGGCTACAAGAACTCCGGCCTCGGCCGCGAGTTCGGCCCCGAGGGCTTCGGCGAGTACCTGGAGCACAAGATGATCCACCTCCCCGCCGGGTACGGGGACGCGTGATGGGCGACCGCTGGCGCGTCGAGGTCGACCGCAGCGTCTGCATCGGCTCCGGCATGTGCGTCGACCACGCCCCGGACGGCTTCCGCCTCGACACCGCCCGCCAGTCCCATCCGGTGGAGTCCGAGGCGGACGCGGGCGAACGCATCCTCGCCGCCGCCGAGGGCTGCCCCGTGGAGGCCATCCTCATCACCCTCGCCGACGGTGGGGAGCCGGTCTATCCCCCCGAGGAGTGACCGCTCGCGCCCATGGCACACTGCTCCCTCGATCACGGGGCGTCCAGCCCGGTGACCTGGGAGGGGACGACTGTGCACGGGAAGAGGGGGACCGCCTTCGCGGCCCTGGCCATGGCCATGGCCGTCGGCGTGACGGGGTGCGGCGGGAACGCGAACGGGACGGGAGCGGCGGGCCCGGCGTCCGCCGCCCCCCGTCCGGCGGGGACGGGCCCGCTCACCAAGGCCGCGGTGCAGGCGGACATCGACGGCTCGGTGGCGGACGCGGACACCCCGCCCGCCGACCCGGACTGGGCCGCCATGGCGGACCGCGGCCGCGGCAAGGGCTGCGTGATCGCGTACATGGGCTACGGCGCGGAGGGCGCCCCCGCCGGCGTCCCGCAGTACGAGGCGCTGGTGCGCGAGTTGAAGGAGCGCGGCTGGGAGCAGTCCGGGCAGCGGAAGGAGCGCAGGGCCGAGGACGCGGCCCAGACGGTCATCGACGTCCGGACCGTCCTGGAGCAGCGCGGCTGGAGCGTGACGACGGAGTACCGCGCCGGAACCGGGCAGGGCGAGGTCAAGGCGATGGCCTTCGACGTCGCCTGCGCGAAGAAGGCCGGCATCGACGAGAACCCGGTGGGCTGACCATGCGTACGAGAGACATGGCGGCGGTCGCGGGCGTGCTGGCGGCGGTGCTGTTCGGTGCCGGGTGCGGGACCGTCGGGGGAGGTGCCGGCGCGGGCTCCGGGGCTTTCGACCGCGAGGCGGCGCAGGAGGAGATCCGTACGGCCGTGGCCGGGGCGGGACTGCCGAAGTCCGAGCTGCCCGAGCCGGGTTCCGTGACCCCGACGGCCACGCCCACCGCGGAGCGGGACCGGATCGTGCAGCGCGCCGCCGCCTGCACGGCCGCCTGGCAGTACGTCGGGCCCGTGGTGGAGGGGGCGCGGGGGAAGTACGACCGGACGGTCGCCGCCCTCGTCGAGAAGGGCTGGACGGCCGGGAACCGGCAGGTGGAGAAGCTCGACGACAAGGGGGGGACCTCGGCCGCCGTCACGCTCAAGAAGAGCGGCTGGACGCTGTTCGCCCGCCATCACGCCCCGACGACGATGGCGATGGACATGGTCTCCTTCCAGGCGACGGAGGACGCGTGCATGAGTCGGTTCAGCGAGCGGGAGATGGACCTCCTCACCGGGGAGGAAGGGAGCACCGGGGGCTGACGCGTGCCCGGTTCGTGACGCGCCGTCATTCCCACGTGCAAAACTGTGCCCCTGAAAACGGGGGCAACAGGCCTTCGTGCGTGCGTATTCGGGAGTGTTGTGCGCAAGGCGATGTGGGTGGCCGCGGCCGCCGGTGTGGTGCTGCTGGTCGCGGGCTGCGGGAGCGAGGGCGGCTCGGACAAGGGCGGTTCGTCCTCGGCCGGGTCCTCCTCGGCCGGTTCGTCCGCGACGGGCGGCTCGGGCGGCTCGGGCGGTTCGGACGGCGCGAAGCTGGACGGGGCCGCGGTCACCAAGGAGCTGACGGACGCGGCGACGGGGGCCGGCTTCACGCAGGACGCCTCGGGCGAGCAGATTCCGGCCGAGGCCAAGAACTGCATGGTCAGCTGGACGGCCGACGCCGCGAAGGCGGCGGACCCGGCGAAGTCCTACACGGACACCGTCGCGACCCTGACCAAGGGCGGCTGGAACGAGGAGCGCAGCTCCGGCGCGGGCGGCTCGGTCATCAAGTCGCTGAAGAAGAGCAGCTGGCAGCTCCAGGCCAGCAACCACTCGGCGGGCCCGCTGAAGCTGGTGATGTTCGTGGCCGTCGACAGCAGCCCGGAGTGCGCCGCGGTCATCGCCGCGAACAACGCCAAGCCCCAGGGCTGACCCGGCGCCGCC
>NZ_JBHJQI010000266.1:0-5145 GCF_042262805.1 Streptomyces sp. NPDC056361 | reverse complement strand
TACGCGGCGGCCAACGCGTTCCTGGACGCGCTCGCGCAGCATCGGCGGGCGCGAGGGCTGGCCGCGACCTCGCTCGGCTGGGGCCTGTGGGCACAAGCGACGAGCCTCAGCGGGCACCTCAGCGAGGCGGACCAGAAGCGCATGGCGCGCGGCGGCATGATCGGGCTCTCCGTGGACGAGGGCATGGAGCTGTTCGACGACGCCCTCCAGGCGCCCGAGGCGGCGCTGGTGCCGTTCAAGCTGGACCTCGCCGGGCTCAAGGAGCAGGCGAGGACGGGCTCCGTGCCCGCGCTCCTCCGCGGGCTCGTCGCCGTGGGCAGGAGGTCCGCGCAGGGCGCCGGCGCCGGGGCGGACAGCCTGCTGAAGCGGCTGTCAGGGGCCGGCGAGAGCGAGCGGAAGCGGATCCTCCTTGAGACGGTGCAGCAGGAGGTGGCCACCATCCTGGGCTTCGCCTCCCAGGACCAGAGCGAACCCGAACGGGCCCTGAACGAGATCGGGTTCGACTCCCTCACCTCCGTCGAACTGCGCAACCGGCTCTCCGCCCTGACCGGACTGCGGCTCCCCGCCACGCTGATCTTCAACCACCCCACGCCCGTCGCCCTCATGGAGTACCTGAGCGAGGAGCTGGCCGGGGACACGGCGGACGCCGGCCTCGACGGACCGGAAGAGGAGGAGCTGCGCCGCGTGCTGTCCTCCGTCCCGCTCGACCGGTTCCGTGAGGCCGGGGTGCTCGACGTCCTGCTGTCCCTCGCCCGGTCGGAGGCGGCCGACGCGGCCGGAACCGGTCAGGGGACGAGCGTCGGCGAGCAGCTGGACCTCATCGACTCGATGAGCGTCGGCGACCTCGTACGCCGGGCCCTGGGCACCCCGCAGTCCTGATCGTGATCGACATCCGAAGGAAGAAAGAGGAAGCCATGGACGCTCAGAGCGGGCAGCTCGTCGACGCCCTGCGTGCGTCTCTGAAGGAGAACGCGCGCCTGAAGGAGCAGTACGACCGGGTGGTCGCCGCCCACTCCGAGCCGATCGCGATCGTGGGGATGGCCTGCCGTTTCCCGGGCGGGGTGACCTCGCCCGAGGAGCTGTGGGACCTGGTGGCCTCCGGCGGGGACGGGATCTCCGAGTTCCCGGTGAACCGCGGCTGGGACCTGGAGAACCTCTACCACCCCGACCCGGACCACTCCGGGACGACGTACGTCCGCGAGGGCGGGTTCCTGCACGACGCGGACGAGTTCGACGCCTCCTTCTTCGGCATCTCGCCGCGCGAGGCCCTGGCGATGGACCCGCAGCAGCGGCTGGTCCTCGAAACCTCCTGGGAGGTGCTGGAACGGGCCGGCATCGACCCGGCCACCCTGCGCGGCAAGCCGGTCGGCGTCTTCGCCGGCGACATGTACCACGACTACTCCGCCGGACACTCCGAGGGCATGGGCTCGGACCCCGACAGCGTCGAGGGCTATCTGATGACCGGCGGCGCGGCCAGTGTGCTGTCCGGCCGGGTCTCGTACTTCCTCGGACTCGAAGGCCCGGCGGTCACCGTCGACACGGCCTGCTCCTCCTCCCTCGTCACCCTGCACCTGGCCGCGCAGTCGCTGCGCTCCGGCGAGTCCTCGCTCGCGCTGGCCGGCGGCGTCACCGTGATGAGCGCCTCGGACGTGTTCGTGGACTTCTCGCGGCAGCGCGGCCTGTCCGTGGACGGCCGCTGCAAGCCGTTCGCGGCGGCCGCGGACGGTACGGGCTGGGCCGAGGGCGTCGGCATGCTGCTCCTGGAGCGACTGTCGGACGCGGTGCGCAACGGCCGACGGATCCTGGGGGTCGTACGCGGCTCCGCCGTGAACCAGGACGGCGCGTCCAACGGCCTCACCGCACCCAACGGCCCCTCCCAGCAGCGCGTCATCCGCAGGGCCCTCGCCAACGCCGGTCTCGGCGTGTCGGACGTCGACGTCGTGGAGGCGCACGGCACCGGGACGCCGCTGGGCGACCCGATCGAGGCCGAGGCGCTGCTCGCCACGTACGGGCAGGGACGGACGACCGACGAGCCCCTGTGGCTGGGCTCCATCAAGTCGAACATCGGGCACACGCAGGCCGCCGCCGGTGTCGCCGGTGTCATCAAGATGGTCATGGCGATGCGGCACGGCGTGCTGCCCCGCACCCTGCGCGTGGACGAGCCGAACCCCCAGGTGGACTGGACGGCCGGTGCCGTGGAACTCCTCACGGAGGCCCGCCCCTGGCCCGAACTGGAGCGCCCCCGCCGGGCGGGCGTCTCCTCCTTCGGCGTCAGCGGCACCAACGCCCACGTCATCCTGGAGCAGGCCCCGGAGACCGCACCCGGCGGCGAGAGCGCCACCCCCGGCGTGCTGGGCGGCGACGCCGTCCCGCTGGCGCTGTCGGCGCGCGGCAGGGCCGGACTCGCCGGCCAGGCCCGGAACCTGGCGTCGTTCCTCGCCGGCCGGCCGGACGTGACCGCCCTGGACGCGGCGCGTTCCCTGATCCGGACGCGCAGCCTGCTGCCCGAGCGGGCCGTCGTGGTCGCGGGCGACCGCGCCGAGGCCCTGGCGGGTCTGGAGGCGCTCGGCAAGGGCGAGTCCGCCCCCGGCGTCGTCACCGGTGTCGGCGGACCGGTCAACGCGCGCAAGGTGTTCGTCTTCCCCGGCCAGGGAGCTCAGTGGGCCGGGATGGGCGCCGATCTCCTCGACGCCTCGCCGGTGTTCACGGCCCGGATGGAGGAGTGCGCGAAGGCCCTGGACCCGCTGACCGGCTGGTCGCTGCTCGACGTCGTCCGGCAGGCCGAAGGCGCGCCCTCGCTGGACGCCGTCGAGGTCGTGCAGCCCGTCTCGTTCGCGGTGATGGTGTCGCTGGCGGCGCTCTGGCAGGCGTGCGGTGTCGTGCCCGACGCGGTGGTCGGCCATTCCCAGGGCGAGATCGCCGCCGCCTGCGTCGCGGGCGGCCTGACGTTGGAGGACGCGGCGACCGTCGTGGCCCTGCGGAGCCGGGCCATCGCGACCACCCTGTCCGGCCGCGGCGGCATGGCCTCGATCGCCGCGGACGCCGACCGGGTGGCGGAACTGATCGAGCAGTGGCCCGGCGAGATCGACATAGCGGCCGTCAACGGCCCCGCGTCGATCGTCGTCGCCGGCAGCCCGGAGTCCCTGCGCGAACTGGTCCTGCAGTGCGAGCAGTCGGGCGTACGCGTCCGCGAGATCCCCGTCGACTACGCCTCGCACTCGGCCCACGTCGAAGCGATCGAGAGCGAGCTGCACACGACCCTGGCGAACATCGCGCCCCGGTCGGGTGCCGTGCCCTTCTACTCCACGGTGACCGGCGAGCTCCTCGACACCGCCGCGCTCGACGCGGCCTACTGGTACCGGAATCTGCGCCGGACCGTCCGCTTCGACCAGGCCGTACGCGCCCTCGCGGCCGCCGGACACGGCGTGTTCGTGGAGGTCAGCTCCCATCCGGTGCTGGTCCCCGCGATCGAGCAGACCCTGGAGGACGGCGCCACCGCCGCCCCGAAGGCGGTGACCGGGACCCTGCGCCGGGACGAGAGCGGCCCGCGCCGCTTCCTGGAATCCCTGGCCGCCCTCCACACCCGCGGCACGGCCGTCGACTGGAACGCCGTCGTCGGTGAAGTCGCCACACCGCACGCCGAGTTGCCCACGTACGCCTTCCAGCGCCAGCGCTACTGGCTGGAGAACAAGGGAGGTTCGGGCGACCCCGCCGGACTGGGCCTGGCCGCCGCCGACCATCCGCTGCTCGGCGCGGTGGCCGAGGTGCCCGGCTGGGGCGGCCTGCTCTTCACCTCCCGGCTCTCGCTGCGCACGCACCCCTGGCTGGCCGATCACGCCGCGGCCGGCACCGTCGTGCTGCCCGGCACGGCGTTCGTCGAGCTCGCCGTACGGGCCGGCGACGAGGCCGGCTGCGGACTGCTGACCGAGCTCGTGATCGAGGCCCCGCTCGTCCTGCCCGAACAGGGCGGCGTACAGCTGCGGGTGGAGGTCGGCGAAGCCGAGGAGGCGGGTCTGCGGCCCGTCCGGATCCATGCCCGCGACGAAGGCGCCGGACCGGGAACGGCCTGGACCCGCCACGCCTCCGGGCGCCTCGCCCCCGACACCACGGCCCCCGACTTCGAACTGACCCAGTGGCCGCCCCAGGGCGCGGTCGCCGTGGACGACGTGACGACCACCGCGTACGACGGGCTCGCCGCCGCCGGATACGGCTACGGACCCGCCTTCCAAGGCCTGCGGGCCCTGTGGACGCGCGGGGAGGAGACCTTCGCCGAGGTCACCCTCCCCGACGACGCCGGCGCCGTCGACGGCTACGCCCTGCACCCCGCCCTGCTCGACGCCTGCCTCCACTCCGGCAGCGTGCGGGCCGGCCAGGACCGGCGGCTCGTGCTGCCCTTCGCCTGGACCGGCGTACGCGTCTACGCGGCCAGGGCCACCACCCTGCGCGTCCACGCCGTCCCGTCCGGACCCGACACGGTCACCCTGCGCCTGGCCGACGCCACCGGCGCCCCCGTCGCCCACGTCGAATCCCTCGTGGCCCGACCCCTCGCACCCGAGCTCCTCGACGCGGCCGCGTCCGCCGTCCGGGACCGGCTCTTCCACGTGGTGTGGGAACGACTCCCGCTGACGCCCACCGACGCGGCCCTGGACACGACACCGGTCGACACGGCCGAGGACGTGCGTGCCCTCGCCGGCACCGGTGCCGGCGTACTCCTCCTGGAAGCCGACGGCGAACGGTCCGACGCCGCGGGGACACGGAGGCTCACCACCCGGGTCCTGGAAGTGCTCCAGGCCTGGCTGGCCGAACCCGACCTCCAGGACACCCGCCTCGTCGCCCTGACGCACGGAGCCGTCGCGGCGGAGCACCCGGGCGGACCGGCCGACCTGGCCGGCGCGGCCGTCCTGGGTCTGCTGCGGTCCGCGCAGGCCGAGAACCCGGGCCGGATCGTCCTCGTCGACACCGACGGGACGCCCGAGTCGGCGGCTCTGCTCCCGGCGCTCCTCGCGGGTGACGAACCCCAGTTCGCCGTCCGCGACGGTGTCGCCTACGCCCGCCGGCTGGCCCGTACGGCATCGGCCGGGGCCCTGGCCCTGCCCGCCGACGAGTCGGCGTGGCGCCTGGCGGCGAGTCCGGACGGCACGTTGG
>NZ_JBHJQI010000265.1:0-5238 GCF_042262805.1 Streptomyces sp. NPDC056361 | reverse complement strand
GCACGCTCGGCGACCGCCCCTTTTCGGACAGGAGTCACGCACCGTCCGTCGGACGGGCTCCGGTCGCTACCGCGGGGCGAGCTTCTCCGCGAGGCCGGGGGTGCGGTCCAGCCAGGTGCGGACGGCCTGCTGCTCCTTGCCCTTGCCCGTCTCCTGGATGACGGCTTCGAGGTCCGTGAGCTGCTTCTCGGTCAGCTCGAAGTCCTTCAGCCAGGCGCCGACCTCGGGGTTCTCCGCGGCGAAGCCCTTGCGGGCGAGGGTGTGGACGCCGTCGCCCTCGCCCCAGGAACCCTTCGGGTCCGCGAGCTTCTTCAGCTCGTGCGCCGAGTAGGCCCAGTGCGGCGACCAGAGGGTGACGACGACCGGTTCCTTGCGGTCGTACGCGCGCTTCAACTCGGCGAGCATGCCGGGCGTGGAGCCGTCGACGACCTCGTACTCGCCCTCTAGGCCGTACTCCTTGAGCACCTTGTCCTTGAGGATGCCCATCATCCCGGCGCTGGGCTCGATGCCGACGATGCGGCCCTTGAACTGCCCCGCCTTCCCCTTGAGGTCGGCGAGCGAGTCGACGCCCTTCACGTACGAGGGGACGGAGAGTTCCAGCGAGGTGGGGCCGTACCAGGAGCCGAGGTCCTCCAGCTTGTTCCGGTACTTCTCCCAGTACTGGGCGTGGGTGACGGGCAGCCAGGCGTCGGTCTGGAAGTCGAGCTGCCCGCCGGCCAGGCCGGTGTAGAGCGCGCCGGCCTCCAGCTGCTTGGTGTCGACCTCGTAACCGCGCCGCTCCAGGAGTTCCTTCCAGAGGTACGTGGAGGCGATGCCCTCGTCCCAGGGGATGTAGCCGATGCTGATCTTCTTGCCGTGACCGCCGCCGTCGCCGGAGGCGGTGGGGGAGGTCGCGCCGCCGGAGCGGCCGAGGAAGCCCGTGCCGCCGGCGACGAGGGCGAGGACGACGACGCCGACGAGGGCCGTGACGGGCTGCGGGCGGTGCGCCCAGAGCTTCGCCCCGGGCCGCTTCGAGGCCAGCGCGGCGCGCGCCTTGGCGGCGGCGCGGCGGCCCAGCGGGGAGACCTGGCGGCCGAGCGCGCCGGTCATCCGGTCGAGGTACATGGCGAGGACGACGATGGAGATCCCGGCCTCGAAGCCGAGGCCGATGTCGACGTTGCCGATGGCCCGGTAGACCGCGCCGCCGAGCCCGCCGCCGCCGACCATGCCCGCGATGACGACCATGGACAGGCCGAGCATGATGACCTGGTTGACGCCCGCCATGATCGTCGGCAGGGCGAGCGGCAGCTGCACGCGGAGCAGGGTGTCGCGCGGTGTGGTGCCGAAGGCCTGGGCGGCCTCGACGAGTTCGCCGTCGACCTGGCGGATGCCGAGCTCGGTCATCCGGACGCCGGGGGGCAGCGCGAACACGATGGTGGCGATGATGCCCGGGACCACCCCGACGCCGAAGAAGATGATGCCGGGGATGAGGTAGACCATCGCCGGCATGGTCTGCATGAAGTCGAGCACGGGCCGCAGCACCGCGCTGACCGTCTTCGAGCGGGCCGCCCAGATGCCGAGCGGGACGGCGATCACCAGGGTCACGAGCGTCGACACGAGGACCAGCGAGAGCGTCGCCATGGCCTCGTCCCACAGCTGGACGGAGTCCACGAGCGCGAATCCGGCGAACGCCAGGACGGCGGCGGCGAGGCCGCGCAGCCACCAGGCGACGACGGCGAGGATGCCGGCGAAGAGGAGCGGCTGGGGCGCCGACAGGACGGCGTCGATGCCGTCGTAGAGGCCGGTGACGCCGGCGCTGACCGCGTCGAAGAGCCAGGAGAGCTGCGCCTGGAGCCAGTCGACGGAGCTGTCGACCCACTGGCCGAGGGGAAGCCTAGGCACCGGCGGTCACCTCCCGGGCCCCGGCGTACGGGGCATCCGTCGCGCCGAGGCCGCCCAGTGCGGCGAGGAGGCGTTCGGGCGGTACGACTCCGAGGACGGCGCCGTCGGAGTCCTCGACGGTCACGGGGTGCGGGGCGAGGGCGGCGACGGCGCACAGGTCCGCGACGAGTGTGTCGGGGCCGACGGCCCGGCAGGCGCAGTCGGCGGGGCAGTCGGCCGCGGGGGCGCCGGCCGTCATGACCGCGGAGGCGGTGAGCACCCGGGAGCGGTCGACGTCCTGGATGAAGGAGGCCACGTAGTCGTCGGCGGGGCGGACGAGGATGTCCTCCGCCGTGCCGAGCTGGACGATCCGGCCGTTGCGCATGACGGCGATCCGGTCGCCGAGGCGCATGGCCTCGTTGAGGTCGTGGGTGATGAAGACGATGGTCTTCTTCAGGCGCTGCTGGAGGACGAGGAGCTGGTCCTGCATGTCCCGGCGGATGAGCGGGTCGAGCGCGCTGAACGACTCGTCCATGAGCAGCAGGTCCGCGTCCGTGGCGAGCGCGCGGGCCAGGCCGACGCGCTGCTGCATGCCGCCGGACAGCTCGTCGGGCCAGGACTCCTCCCAGCCGCCGAGCCCGCACAGTTCGAGCGCCTCGGCGGCGCGGGTCTCGCGCTCGGCGCGCGGGACGCCCTGCACCTCCAGGCCGTAGGCGGCGTTGTCCAGGACGTTTCGGTGCGGGAACAGCGCGAAGTGCTGGAAGACCATGCTGATCTTGCCGGCGCGGACCGCGCGCAGCTCGCGGGGAGAGAGAGCGGTGAGGTCGCGGCCGTCGAAGAGGACCCGGCCCGCGGTGGGTTCGAGCAGACCGTTGAGCATGCGCAGGAGGGTCGACTTGCCGGATCCCGAGAGGCCCATCACGACGAAGATCTGACCGGGTTCGACGGTGAAGCCGGCGTCGACGACGGCGGCCGTCGTCCCCTCGGCCCGCAGTTCCTCGCGGTCGGCGCCGTCGGCCAGCCTGCGGACGGCTTCGTCGGGTCGTCTCCCGAACACCTTGTACAGGTGATCGGCCTGGAGCCTGGACACATACACCTCACGGGTAGCAACGAAGAACGGCCCCACCACCCCCGCGCGGCCGGGCCGTGGAGCGGGCGGGATCGGCCCGCGGCCCGTCGCGTACGGGGACTTCTCTCTCGCATCCCGTACCGGGTCCGCTCCGGGCTCCCGCCTCCCCGGCTTCACCGGGTGCAAACGCAAAGGTGACACGCGTCACGCCGGGGCCGGGCCGCACCTCCCCGCCGGGGCCCGGTCTGTCGGTCCCCGAGGTCTGTCGGTGGCGTGCGGCATGATCGGGCGGGTGACCCGACGTTTGATGCTCCTCGACACCGCCAGCCTGTACTTCCGCGCCTACTTCGGCGTCCCGGACTCGGTCCGCGCACCGGACGGCACCCCGGTGAACGCCGTTCGGGGGCTGCTCGACTTCATCACCCGGCTCGTCCAGGACCACCGCCCCGACGACCTCGTGGCCTGCTGGGACGAGGACTGGCGGCCGCAGTGGCGGGTCGACCTCATCCCGTCGTACAAGGCGCACCGCGTGGCGGTCGAGACGGAGACCGGCCCGGACGAGGAGGAGATCCCCGACACCCTCTCCCCGCAGGTGCCGGTCATCGAGGAGGTCCTCGCCGCGCTCGGCATCGCCCGCGTCGGGGCCGCGGGGTACGAGGCCGACGACGTCATCGGCACCCTGGCAGGGCGCGCGACGGGCCCGGTCGACATCGTCACGGGCGACCGCGACCTCTTCCAGCTGGTGGACGACGCCCGCGAGGTGCGCGTGCTGTACCCGCGCAAGGGCGTCGGCGACTGCGACCTGGTGGACGCGGAGTTCATCCGGACCAAGTACGGGGTGCGCCCCGACCAGTACGCGGACTTCGCCGCGCTGCGCGGGGACGCGAGCGACGGGCTGCCCGGCGTCAAGGGCATCGGCGAGAAGACGGCCGCCCAGCTCGTCACCGAGTACGGCGACCTCGCCGGGGTCCGGGCGGCCGCCGAGGACCGCACCTCGAAGCTCACGCCCGCCAAGCGGCGCGGGATCGCCGAGGCGGCCGCGTACCTCGACGTGGCTCCGACGGTCGTCCGCGTCGCCGGGGACGCCCCCCTCCCCGCGTTCGACCCGGCACTGCCTTCGGCCCCCCGCGACCCGGCGGCCCTCGACGCGCTGGTGAAGCGCTGGGGCCTGGGCGGGGCAGTGGGACGACTGCTGCCGGTACTGGAGCGCTGACGGGGCGGGGTTGTACTGGCGGGGTGGGGGTGCGCTGGCGGGGCGGGGTCGTACGGGGGATCCCGCGTGCGCGTCCGGACGCGGGCCCCGCGCGCGGGCGCTCGCGCCGACCCGGAACCAGGGCCCCCGGAACCGGGTTCTCGAAGCCCGCCCCCTGGGGGCCTGGGGTGTGCCGCTCCGAGGTGCTAGCTTAGGCATACCTAAGTACGCAGAGTCAGGAGAGCCCCTCGTGGCAGAGCAGCCGGCCCGCAAGGCACCGAAGGCCACCGAAGCGCACGTGGTGCGCACCGAGCGGATCACGCCGCACATGGTTCGGGTGGTCCTTGGCGGCCCCGGGCTCGACGGTTTCGACGCCGGCGAGTACACCGACCACTACGTGAAGTTGCTCTTCGCCCCGGAGGGGGTCGCCTACCCGGAGCCGTTCGACATGGAGCGGATCCGGGCGGAGTTCCCCCGGGAGCAGTGGCCGACGACCCGGACGTACACGGTGCGGGCGTGGGACGTGCTGCACCGCGAGCTCACGGTCGACTTCGTGGTCCACGGCGACGAGGGCCTGGCCGGCCCGTGGGCGGCGCGCGCGCAGGCGGGCGAGACCGTGCGCTTCCTCGGCCCGGGCGGCGGCTACACGCCGGACCCGACCGCGGACTGGCACCTGCTCGTGGGTGACGAGAGCGCGCTGCCGGCCATCGCGGTCGCCCTGGAGCGGCTGCCCGCCGGTGCGCGGGTGCACGCGTTCGTCGAGGTGTCGGACGCGGCGGAGGAGCAGAAGTTCTCGACGGCCGACGGGGTGGACGTCACCTGGCTGCACCGCGGCGACCGCCCGGCCGGCGAAGCGCTCGTCGAGGCCGTCCGCACCCTGGACTTCCCGGCCGGCGACGTCCACGCCTTCGTCCACGGCGAGGCCGGCTTCGTGAAGGACCTGCGCCGCCACCTCCGCCTCGACCGCGGAGTGGCCCGCGAGCGCCTCTCCATCTCGGGCTACTGGCGCCTGGGCAAGTCGGACGAGGCCTGGCGCGCGATCAAGCGCGAATGGAACGAGCAGGTGGAGCGCGAACAGGAGAACTGACGCCCCCCAAGGGGCGGGGCGGGTGCCATC
>NZ_JBHJQI010000264.1:0-5275 GCF_042262805.1 Streptomyces sp. NPDC056361 | reverse complement strand
ATCTAAACCCCCAAGTCCTACCCCGCGCACAGCGACGTGAGGATCAGCTACTGGCACTAGTGTCGCGTCGTAACTTCCGCGGCCTCGCCAGCCGCCCCACCGGCCGGCCGGTGGGGCGGCTGTCGGAGTGAACGCGGGCGGTGGCGGTGCCGGGTGCGTACGCGGCGGCGCCGGCGCGGCAGGCGGTGGTGGCGTGCGAGGTCCCCTCCTGGCGGCCGGCCGCTACTGAGCCGCGGGTCGGGGCCCGGGCGACCGGTCCGTGCTCGGGCCCGTCAGTCGCCGCGGCCGACGGAGCGCGCCCAGAGGATCAGCGGGACCTGGAGCGGCAGCCGCGCGTAGGCGACGGCCTTGGCGGGCGTGGGGCGGTTCCGCCAGTCGTGGGCCATCTTCACGTTGGCGGGGAACACCCCGGCGAAGAAGAGGGCTGCCGCCCGGGCGCTGCGGCGCCGGGTCGCAGGGACGGCGAGTCCGGCGGCGAGCGCGAGTTCCACCGCGCCGCTGACGGCGGTCCAGGTGCGGGGGCTGCCCGGCAGGGACTCGGGCACGATGGCGTCGAACTGCTTCGGGGCCGCGAAGTGGGCGACGCCCGCCGACGCGAGCAGGCCGGCCAGCAGCAGTGCGGAACGAGCGGATCGGGCCATGGCGGCGCTCCTGGGGCAGGGGGCGGGCGGGGCGTCGGATGCTCCGAGGGACGGACCGACGGTGTTACCGAATGGTAAGTATGGCGTATCGCAGCCCTCCGCGAATGCCTGTTCCCCATCCCCCCGAACAACCAGGACGGCCGGCGGTGCCGCTGGGGCATCGCCGGCCGTCCGAGGGGTCCGTCAGTGCGGGAGACCGACGGCGCGTTCGCCGCTGCGGCGCTGCTGGATGACGACGGCGATGACGAGGAGGGCGCCCTGGGCGACGTTCTGCCAGAAGGTGTTGATGCCCTGGACCGTCAGACCGTTCTCCAGGCAGCCGAGGAGGGCCACCGCGAGGAGGGTGCCACCGATGCCGCCCTTGCCGCCCTTGAGGGCGGCGCCGCCGAGGGCCGCGGCGGTGATGGCCTTGAGTTCGAGGCCTTCGCTGCCCGAGACGGGCTGGCCGGAGCCGGTGCGGGCCGTGAGGAGGATGCCGGCGACGGCGGCGACGGCGCCGATGAGGGTGTAGACGCAGATCAGGTACTTGTTGATGCTGATGCCCGCGAGGCGGGCGGCGGTGTCGTTGCCGCCGATCGCGTAGAGGTTGCGGCCGATGTCCGTGTACTTGAGCAGCAGGTGCACGGTGACGGCGACGACGACGAGGATCCAGACCATCACCGGCAGGCCGGCGATCTTGCCGCGGCCGAGGAAGACGAACAGGTCGTCGTTGAGGACGTATCCCTGCGCGCGCCCGTCGGAGAGGAGCTGGGCGAGGCCCTTGTAGGCGGCGAGGCCGGCGAGCGTGGCGATGGTGGGGTTGACCCGCCCGTAGACGATGACGACGCCGTTCAGCGCACCGACGAGGAGGCCGACGCCGACGGCGGCGGCCATGCCGAGGACGGCGCCCGAGCCGGTGGTGGTGAACACCATGGCGCTGACCACGGACGCCACGCCGACCTGGGAACCGACGGAGATGTCGAGGCCGCCGCAGATGATGACGACGGTCTGCACGATGGCGAGCAGGCCCGTGATGGTCGCCGCCTCGGCGATCACCTGCATGTTGGACAGGCTCAGGTAGTTGTCGTTGAGGACGCCGAACAGGACGAGGACGACGAGGAGCGCTCCGACGAGGCTGATGTTCTGACCGCCGATGCCGGCCAGGAACGCGGGGCGCCGCGAGGCGCGGCCGTCGCCGCCGGAGCCCTTGACGGTCGGTGCGGGGGTGCTGGTGAGGGTCATGACGAGGCTCCAGGGGCGGCGCCGACGATGTCGTCGGCCATGGCGAGTTCGAGGATGGCTTCTTCGGTGGCTTCGCTGCGGTCGAGTTCGCCGGTGATCCGGCCGCCCTGCATGACGACCACCCGGTCGGCGAGGCCGAGGAGTTCGGGGAGTTCGGACGAGATGACGAGCACGGCGACTCCCTCGGCCGCCAGGTCGGCGATGATCTGGTAGATCTCCGCCTTCGCGCCGACGTCGATGCCCCGGGTCGGCTCGTCGAGGATCAGCACCTTCGGCTTGCGGGCGAGCCACCGGGCGAGCACGACCTTCTGCTGGTTGCCGCCGGACAGCTTGCGCACCTCGTGGTCGATCGACGGGGTGCGTACCCGGAGCCGGTCGGAGAACTCCTGGGCGAGTCGGCGTTCCGCCGCGCGCCGCACGAAGCGGAAGCGCCGCAGCCGGTCCAGGACGACCAGGGAGGCGTTCTCCTTGATGCTCTGCTGGAGGAACAGCGCCTGCGCCTTGCGCTCCTCGGGCGCGAGCCCGAGTCCGGCGCGGATCACGTCACCGGGCCGCCCGCCGCGCAGCCGTACGCCGTCCAGCGTGGCCGTACCGGCGCGGATCGGCAGGTCGCCCGCGAGGGCGAGCGCGAGCTCCGAGCGTCCGGCGCCGATCAGGCCCGCCAGGCCGACGACCTCGCCGGCGTGCACCTGCAGGGAGATGTCGGTGACGTCGTCGGTTGTGAGGTTCCGGACGTCGAGGACCAGCCGGTCCGTGGCGACCCGCTGCCGTACGAACATGGCGGAGAGGTCGCGGCCCACCATCAGCCGTACGAGCTCGCCCTCGTCGGTGGTGCGGGCGTCCTGCACGCCGACGAGGGTGCCGTCGCGCAGCACCGCGATGCGGTCGGCGAGCTGGAAGATCTCCTGCATGCGGTGCGAGACGTAGACGATCGCGATGCCGTCGTCGCGCAGCCGCCGGATCAGCGCGAACAGCGCGTCGACCTCGTGCTCGGACAGGGAGGAGGTGGGCTCGTCGAACGCGATCAGACGGGCGGCGGTGCCGCCGGTCAGCGCCCTCATGATCTCCACCAACTGCCGCTGGGCGGGCGTGAGCTGGGAGCCGAGCAGGTCCGGATCGAGGACGTGGGAGAAGCCGAGGCGCTCCAGGTCGGCCCTGATGCGCCGGTCGAGCTCGGCCCGGTCGAGCAGCCGCCCGCGCTTGCGGGGCAGGGCTCCCGCGTAGACGTTCTCCGCGACGGATATGTGCGGAACGATCTCGGGTTCCTGCGGGATGATCCGGATGCCGGCGGCCCGGGCGCGGGCCGGGGAGTCGAGCGTGACGGGTGCTCCGTCCACGACCACGTGCCCCTCGGTGGGCTGGTGGTCGCCGGTGAGGATCTTGAGCAGGGTGGACTTTCCCGCACCGTTCTCCCCCATGAGGGCGGTGACCTGCCCGGCCGGGAAGTCGAGCGTGACGCCGCCGATCGCCCGTACCTCGCCGAAGCGCTTGATGATGCCCGACACCCCGACGGACGGGGGGCGGGAGCCCGCGGAAGGCGGGCCGTCGGGGGATCCCGGAGCGGAGTCCGGGTGAGGGGATCGGGTCATGTCTCGGTTCACCTCGAAGGCAGGGTGCGGAGCGCGAAGTGCGGGGCCGGTCTGGGGGTGGGGACCCGACGCGCCGGACAGCGGGGGGATGGTCCGGCGCGCCGGGAGTGGGTGTGGGGGGAACCCGGCGCCTCGCGGGCGGAGGGCTCGGGGGCCGGGGCCCGCGCACCGGGGCGAAGGCGGGGGCGGTGCGCGGGAGGAGGGGCCTGGGCCGGCGCGTCGGGTCCGGGGGGGGGGTGGGAGGAGGGTCCGACGCGCCGGGCAGTGGGTCACCGGCCGGCGGCGATTCCGATGGCGGCCGCCGGCCGGGAGTACTCAGCCGCAGGTGACTCCGGCGGTCTTCCAGGAGGCGTGGTCGACCATGGTGGTGGGGGCGAAGGCTTCGGCGGGGAAGTCCTTGCCGTTCTTGAGCTTGTCGTACATGGTCTGGACGGCCAGGGCGCCGACGTCCTTGCCGTTGATGAAGAGCGCGGCCTTCATGCCGCTCTCCTTGTCCGACTGCCATTCCTTGCAGGCCAGGTAGGCGCCGAGGCCGACACCGACGACGTTCGCGGGCTTGACGCCGGCGTTGGCGAGCGCCGTGACGCCGCCCATCACGTTCTCGTCGTTGCAGCCCCAGATCACCCAGTTCTTGACACCGGCGTTGGCGGTGACGGTGGCGGCGATCTTGTCCTGGGCGCCGGTGGGCGTGTTGTCGGTGGGGACGTCGATGGTCTTCACACCGGGGACGGCCGCGTCGAAGGCCTTCTTGGCGGCCGCCACGCGGTCGCCGCAGACGGTCACGTCCTGCTTCCAGGCCGAGACGACCCGGGTGTCGGCGGCGGTCCAGCCCGCCTTCTGGAACTCGGCGGCGGCGCGCTTGCCGACCTCCTCGCCCATCTGGGCGCCGCTGAACCCGATCCGCGGCACCAGGTCGGCCTTGCCGCAGGCGGCCGGGTCCGGGCCGGTGGTGCAGATCTGGTCGTCGGAGGTCAGCAGGGCGACCTTGCCGTCCTTCGCGGTCTGCACGACCTGCGGGCCGACGGCCGGGTCGGGCACGACGATGATGACGCCGTTCGTCTTCTGCGCGATCGCCGACTGCACTTCGCTGACGGTCTTGTTGGCGTCGTTGCCCAGGTTCACGACCTTGAGGTCGATGCCGAGCTCTTCGGCCTTCGCCTTCGCGCCGGCGGCCTCGCCGATGAAGTACTCCTGGTCGCCCTGCTTCTGGAGGTACGTGATCGAGATCTTCCCGTCGACCTTGGCGACCTGGTCGTCGCCGCCGGTCGCGGCCTTCCCGGACGAACAGGCGGCCGAGGTCAGGCCGAGCGAGACGACGAGTGCGGTGGCGGCGGCCACACGGCGGGGTGCGGAACGGAACATCGGGGGCTCCTTAGTGCGGGCGACGACCGCCGCGTCCGGCGTGCGGGTCGTGCGGGTCGTGCGGGGCGGAGGAGGGGCGGGCCGCGGAGTGCTGGGCACCCCGCCTGGGCATCACAATCCCTCGAAACCAAACAGATTCAAACGCGCAAGACCATGACACCGCCTAGCCGTCCGAACCGTCAAGCCCCGTGGCAAGTTGAGATACGTCCGTAATCAGAGCCGCTCAGAGCCGTAATCGACGTACGAGATAGGAGACTTGATGATTGTCGTGCACATGTCATCTCTGAAGGGGAATCGCACAGAAACGAACGCACGAAGGCTCCGACCGCCCCTCGCGAGAAGGGGCAGCCGAAGCCGCGGTGTCGAGCTACTTGTTGACGGTGAAGCCCTGGTCGTTGCCGTACTTCACGCTGGCTTCCTGCCAGGCCTTGAGGCCGGCGTCGAGCTTGGTGGAGGTGACGT
>NZ_JBHJQI010000263.1:0-5276 GCF_042262805.1 Streptomyces sp. NPDC056361 | reverse complement strand
TCCCTCCCCCAGACTTCGTCCGGGGGTACCCCCAGGGCGGGACGGGTGGGCACACGGGACGGCGCCCTTGGCGGCGCGTCCGCCCCTTGTGCCTGGACCCGCACCGACAGTGAGCCGTGCACGAGATGCGGGTTCGGGCGCGGAAGCCTAGGCCCGGCAGGGGGCGCCGTCCGTTGTGCCCACCCGTTCCGCCCCAGCGGAACGATTGCCCACAGCGGGCGGGGCGGGGGCGCGAGGGTGGGCGCCGCCCCAGCGGAATGGTTGCGTGCAATGGGGTGGTGTGACGATCGGTTGATCTGATTGGGGGACGTGTTGGTCGTGCTCGCGAGGGGTGGTGGCGGGGGCTGAACTACGCTCGGGATGCCCGTGAGGAGACACCCGCGGGATCGGCTCGTGTGCAGGTGGACGGGAGCGTGGCCCGTGACGGATCAGGCGGTGGCGGCGGCGGGCAGCCGGCAGTTCTTCGGCCGGCAGCGGGAGTTGAAGGCTCTGCGCGCTGACATCGAGCGGACCGGGTTGGACACGCTGACGGGGCGGAAGGCGCCGAGGGCGAGGGTGCTGCTGATCGCGGGGAAGCCGGGGTCGGGGCGTACGGCGCTGGCGGAGGAGTTGGCGGCGGGGCTCGGGGACCGTTATCCCGACGGGGTGTTCAGGGCGCGGCTGACGGAGCCGGGTGGGGATGCCGTTCCCGCCGGGCGGGTGGCGCAGGAACTTCTCGGGGCGCTGGGGGTCGCGGAACCGCCGGGGGCCGGCGAGGACGAGCTGACCGAGTTGGTACGGGGGGCACTGGGCGCGCGCCGCGCGGTGCTGGTGCTGGACGACGCCGTCGACGCGGAGCAGGCCGATCCGTTGATCCCGGACAACCCGGACGCCTTGGTGGTGGGGGTGTCCAGGGGGCCGCTCACGGGGATTCCGGACGTGCGGCCGTGCACGCTCGGGGGGCTGGACCCGAAGTCGGCGATCGAGTTGCTGACCGCTTACACGGGGTCGGTGCGGGTGACCGTCGATCCGCAGGCGGCGGAGTCGCTGGTGGAGGAGTGCGGGGGGCTGCCCGGCGCGGTGGTCCTCGCGGGGGGATGGCTGTCGACGCGGCCGAAGTCGTCCGTCGCCGATCTGGCGAAGCGGTTGCGCGCGCTGAGCGGGGACCCGCTGTCCCGTGCTTTTCAGCTGGCCCACGAGGGGCTGGACGGGCCTGCCGCGCGGATACTGCGGTACCTGTCGCTGGCCCCGCTCGGGCGGGCCGACGCGCACACGGCTTCGGCGCTGGCCGGCTGCTCGGTCTCCGCGGCGGGCACGACGCTTGCCGACTTCGCCGCTCTGGGGCTGGTCTCCGTCGGTGAGGACGGACAGTACGAGGTGCGGGGCCACCTCGTACCCCTGCTTCGCGCTCAGCTGGAGGAGCGCGACCGGCCTGCCGAGGTGCAGCTCGCGCGGGCCCGGATGCTGGAGCGGACCGTACGGCTCCTCCAGTCGTGCCGTGCGGTCACCGAGCCCGAGGGTTCGCCGGCCCGCCGGAGGCTGGCGGGGCTGCCGCGGGCCCTGCGCTTCCCGAACGCGGCCGCCGGCGCGGCCTGGCTGGACTCGCGGCAGGCGGTCCTGCTGGCCTCGGCGCGGCTGGCCGTCGCCGACGGCGAGCTGGACACGCTGGCCCGCCGGCTGGTGGCCTCGCTGGTCAGGGCGCTGGCCGCGCACCGGGGGGCCGAGGCGGCGGCGCCGGAGCTGTACGGGCTGCACCGGCTGGTCCTGGACGTCGCGGAGCGGCGGGGGCTGCACCGGGAGCAGGCCGCGGCCCTGCTGAACCTGGCCGATCTGGATGCCCGGACCGGTAGGACGAAGGACGCTCTGCTGCGATATCGGTCGGCTTTGGATGCCGGACGCAAAGCAAATGACCCGTACGCGACCGGTCGCGCAATGGAATCCGTAGGTGGGGCCTATCAGGAGCTGGGGGACTGGCAGCGGGCCGGCGACTGGTACGGGCGGGCGCTGGCGCAGCGCCTCGCCCGGGACGAGCGTGCCGACCAGGCCCGGCTGTACGCCCGCCTGGGGGCCGTGCAGACCTATGCGGGGCGGTACGGCGAGGCGCTGCGGAACTGGCGGGCCGCCGCCGCGGGCTACCGGCGGCTCGCGGATCTCCCGGGCCACGCGCGGGCGTTGAGCGAGGCGGCGCGGGTGCAGGAGTACGCGGGGCGGCCCGAGGAGTCGCTGCGGACCTGCGAGGAGGCGGTGGAGTGGGCCCGCCGGGCCAAGGACACCCGGCTCCAGGCGGCGCTCCAGTTGCGGCTGGCCGACACCCTCGACCGGCTCGGCGACCCGGCTGCGGCCGGGCTGCACCGGGCAGCGGCGGAGAGATTGCTGGAATCGGAACCCGTGGCCTACGAAATCCGCAGTGGGTCAGAGAAAGATTAGTACTTTGAAAGGCTAGACACCGGGAACTCCTTCATTAGACTGGGTGCGCCGCGTTCGAACGTGGTCTGCCCCGGTGCGCCGTAGTGCATCCGGGTATGTATCGCAGTGCCCCATGTATCCCCCCTGATTCAAGGACCGTGATCGACGATGAAGGTCGGCATCCCCCGCGAGGTCAAGAACAACGAGTTCCGCGTGGCCATCACCCCCGCCGGTGTCCACGAGCTCGTCCGCAACGGCCACCAGGTCTTCGTCGAGCAGAACGCCGGTGTCGGCTCCTCGATCACGGACGAGGAGTACGTCGCCGCCGGCGCCGAGATCCTCGCCACCGCCGACGAGGTGTGGGCCACCGCCGACCTGCTGCTCAAGGTCAAGGAGCCGATCGCGGAGGAGTACCACCGTCTCCGCAAGGACCAGACGCTCTTCACCTACCTGCACCTCGCCGCCTCCCGCGAGTGCACGGACGCGCTGCTCGAGTCCGGCACCACCGCCATCGCGTACGAGACCGTCGAGACCGCCAACCGCGCGCTCCCGCTGCTCGCCCCGATGTCCGAGGTCGCGGGCCGCCTGGCCCCGCAGGTCGGCGCGTACCACCTGATGCGCTCCGTCGGCGGCCGCGGTGTCCTCCCCGGCGGCGTCCCCGGCACCCACGCCGGCGAGTGCGTCGTCATCGGCGGCGGCGTCTCCGGCTGGAACGCCACCCAGATCGCCGTCGGCATGGGCTTCCACGTGACCCTGCTCGACCGTGACATCAACAAGCTCCGCGAGGCCGACAAGATCTTCGGCACCAAGGTGAAGACGATCGTCTCCAACGCCTTCGAGCTGGAGAAGGCCGTCGTCGAGGCCGACCTCGTCATCGGCGCCGTCCTCATCCCGGGCGCCAAGGCCCCGAAGCTGGTCACCAACGAGCTCGTCGCCAAGATGAAGCCCGGAAGTGTCCTTGTCGACATTGCGATCGACCAGGGCGGCTGCTTCGAGGACTCGCACCCGACCACCCACGCCGAGCCGACCTTCCAGGTCCACAACTCGGTCTTCTACTGCGTCGCCAACATGCCGGGCGCGGTCCCGAACACCTCCACCTACGCCCTCACCAACGCCACGCTGCCCTACATCGTGTCGCTGGCGAACAACGGCTGGGTCGAGGCGCTGCGCCGCGACGCCGCCCTCGGTCTGGGCCTCAACACCCATGACGGCAAGGTGGTTTACAAGGAGGTCGCAGAGGCGCACGGCCTCGAGCACGTCGAGCTCAGCACCCTCCTGGGCTGACCCTCGCGGCACCGCCGTCAACGCGTGCCGTCAATGCCGCACCCCCGGCCGGACCTTGTTCGACAAGGTCCGGCCGGCTGTGTCTCCGGCCACGCCGAAACGTTCGGGCAACTCGCCTCGAACGTAACCCTTTAACCGTTTCGCACACCCCTGAAACGTGTGGATGCGTGCCTGCGCACCCTTGACAGAGACGTGTTCGGTTGCCGACACATCGGGCCGGGTCCGGCGGATTGTGTTGCTGCGGAGCGGTGACACGCCATAGAGTCGCCAACCGTCGGCATGGTGCCACGCTGACCTATCGATAAATGTTCCTGGTGACATCCAAGGAGGTAAGACGACTTGTGAATGAGTCGACAATTACTCCCGGGAGCGGTGCGCCAGGTGCTCCGATCGGCTCCGTCGCGGTGCGGACCTTCGCGACGCACCAGCCCATGACGACAGCCCACACGATGAAGACGATGGACGGCCTACACGTGAACGCCACGGCCGGCAACGAGATGGGCCGAGAGTCCACCCACTTCGCCGCCTACGACGAGGTGCCCGAGGGGCACTTCTACGACCCCGACGCCGAGTACGAGCCCGACCCGGAGTACGCGGCCACCCTCGCACCCGACGCTGCCCGCCAGCGCCGCGAGCGGATCGGCCCCACCGGACGGCCCCTGCCGTACTTCCCGATCCCGGGTCCCCTGACCGACCACGGACCCGCGAAGATCATCGCGATGTGCAACCAGAAGGGCGGCGTCGGCAAGACCACGTCGACCATCAACCTGGGTGCCGCGCTCGCGGAGTACGGACGACGGGTGCTGCTCGTCGACTTCGACCCGCAGGGAGCCCTGTCGGTCGGCCTCGGCGTGAATCCGATGGAGCTCGACCTCACCGTCTACAACCTGCTCATGGAGCGGGGCATGTCGGCGGACGAGGTCCTCCTCAAGACCGCCGTACCCAACATGGACCTGCTGCCGAGCAACATCGACCTCTCGGCCGCCGAAGTCCAGCTGGTGAGCGAGGTCGCGCGCGAGTCCACGCTCCAGCGCGCCCTGAAGCCGCTGATGAACGACTACGACTACATCGTGATCGACTGTCAGCCCTCGCTCGGCCTGCTGACCGTGAACGCCCTGACGGCGGCTCACAAGGTCATCGTGCCGCTGGAGTGCGAGTTCTTCGCCCTGCGCGGAGTGGCGCTGCTCACCGAGACCATCGAGAAGGTCCAGGAGCGGCTCAACCCCGAGCTGGAGCTCGACGGCATCCTCGCCACGATGTACGACTCCCGGACCGTGCACAGCCGTGAGGTCCTCGCGCGCGTCGTCGAGGCCTTCGACGACCACGTGTACCACACGGTCATCGGGCGGACCGTGCGCTTCCCGGAGACCACGGTCGCCGGCGAGCCCATCACCACCTACGCGTCCAACTCCGTGGGCGCCGCCGCCTACCGCCAGCTCGCCAGGGAGGTGCTCGCCCGGTGTCACGCCGAGTGAGTCTGCCCGGCGCCGACGAACTCTTCCGTACGACCGGGGGGACGGCGCTCCAGTCGTCCTCACCCCGCCGGGCCGTCCCGGCCCCGGCGGGCGAGAGCGACACGGCGGCGGCCGAGGGCTCCGCGGAGCACG
>NZ_JBHJQI010000262.1:0-5286 GCF_042262805.1 Streptomyces sp. NPDC056361 | reverse complement strand
GCCCGGTACACGGATCGTGTACCGGGCCCCGCGGCGTTGTGCGATCGGTCGCCCGCTAGGCGGACTTGCGGCTGTCGCGCGGATGCACGGCGATGTTCATCGCGCCGGAGCGCAGGACGGCCAGCCTCTCGGCGAGGACCTCCTCCAGCTCCTCGCGCGTACGGCGCTCCATGAGCATGTCCCAGTGCGTACGCGCAGGCTTGCCCTTCTTCTCCTCAGGTCCGTCCCCGTCCACCAGGAGAGCCTGGATTCCGCAGACCTTGCATTCCCACTCCGGCGGAATCTCCGCCTCGACCGAGAAGGGCATCTCAAAGCGATGTCCCTTCTCGCATGCGTACTCCACCGCCTGGCGCGGGGCCAGATCGATGCCGCGGTCGGTCTCGTAGCTCGTCACCACGAGGCGCGTGCCGCGAAGAGCTCGCTCACTCATGAATCGTGCCTCCCGGGCTTGTCGCCCACAGGACAGGTGTCGCTGTCGTCGTTATCCGGTCAACGTCCGGTCGGCGGTAAAGATTCCCGTGCCGGGTCATGCGTCGCCCGTCGTGCCGCCCCTTGTTGTACCCACCAGTGCCCGTTTTGTCACATCTGACGGCAGATATGACCCGGTGTCTTCACCAAAGCAGCACGCAGTAACGGTCCGCCTGGCAGGCCAAACGCGTACACTACCGCCCTTTCGATGCCACGTCTAAACGCGGTCCGGTACCGGGTTCCCCGCCGCCTCCACCGCGCGTCGTACCGGGACCCGGGCGAGCAGCGCGAAGCCCACCACGAAGAAGATCACGAGGGAGATGATGGCATCCCGATAGCTTCCGGTCAGCTGATACGCGAGACCGAACACGAGCGGACCGAGCCAGCTGAGCCCCCGGTCGCTCATCTCGTAGGCCGAGAAGTACTCCGCCTCCTTGCCGCGCGGCACCAGATGGGAGAACAGAGAGCGGGACAGGGCCTGGCTGCCGCCCAGGACCAGGCCGATCGCGGCGGCGAGACAGAAGAAGAAGACGGGCGCGTCGGCGGGCAGGAAGTACCCGGCCACAAGGATCAGCGTCCACACCGCGAGCGACGCGAGAATCGTCCGCTTGGCGCCGTACGTCCGGGCGAGTCGCCCCATGCCGAGCGCCCCCGCCACCGCGAGCACCTGCACCAGCAGGACCGCCGTGATGAGCGTCGTCTGGTCCAGCCCCAGCTCCTCGGAGCCGAACAGCGACGCCTGGGAGATCACCGTCTGGACGCCGTCGTTGTAGATCAGGTACGCCAGCAGGAAGGAGAGCGTCAGCGGATGACGGCGCATGTCCTTCAGCGTCGCCCGCAGCTGGCGCCAGCCGCTGCCGACCCCGCCCCCGGAGGCCCCGTCCCGGCCCTCCACACCCAGCCGCCGGTCACGCAGGCGGCGGAGCGGCACGATCGTGAAGGCGCCCCACCACACGCCCGCGGAGGCCAGGCAGATCCGGACCGCCTCACCCTCCGTCAGGCCGAAGGAGTCGTGGCCCTGGTAGAGGACCAGGTTCAGGACCAGGACCAGTGCGCCGGAGGTGTACCCGAAGGCCCAGCCGCGCGAGGAGACCGCGTCCCGCTCGTCCGGCTCCGCGATCTGCGGCAGATAGGCGTTGTAGAGCACCATCGAGACGGACAGCGAGGCGTTCGCCACGATCAGCAGGAACGCGCCCAGCAGATAGCGCTCGCCCGCCAGGAAGAACATCCCCGCCGTCGCGGCCGCCCCCAGGTACGCCGCCGCCGCGAGGAGCGGCTTCTTGCGGCCCGTCCGGTCGGCGACCGCGCCCACCAGGGGCATCGCCAGGACCGCGACCACGATCGACGCCGACACGGCGTACGCGAAGAGCGAGCCCGCCCGCACGGGTATCCCGAGCGGGTGCACGAAGCCCTCGGCGTCGGCGGCGGCGCGCGCGACCGAGGTCAGGTACGGGCCGAGGAACACGGTGAGCACGCTCGTCGAGTACACCGAGCAGGCGAAGTCGTAGAAATACCAGCCCCGCTGCTCGCGCCGCCGTTCGGCGGGGCCGGCGGCGTACTCCTCCGGCTCGGTGGTCGATGCGGTCACGGCCGCGCCCCCTCGTTCGTCCCGTGAGCCGTCCCCGTGTCACGGGGACCGCGGGCTCAGACCCACGCACCCCGCTCGGTCATCACCGAACGCAGCGTCTCCAGTCGATCGGTCATGATGCCATCGACTCCCAGGTCGAGGAGAGAGTTCATGCGCTCCGGATCGTTAACGGTCCACACGTGGACCTGGAGCCCGCGGGCGTGCGCCTCCCGCACGAAGCGCCGGTCGACCACCGGGACGCCGCCCTGGCGCTCGGGCACCTGCGCCGCGACGGCGCCGACGCGCAGCGCCGCCGGGATGCCGAGGGAGCGCAGCCGCAGCCCGATCACCCCGCGCACCCCGTAGGAGGTGGCCAGCCGGGGACCGGCCAGGCGCTGTGCCCGCGCGACCCGGGACTCGGTGAAGGACCCCACGCAGACCCGGTCCCAGGCGTCGGTCCTGCGGATCAGCTCCACCAGCGGGACGAGGGACGACTCGACCTTGAGGTCGATGTTCCAGCGGGCCTCCGGGAACTCCTCCAGGAGGTCGGCGAAGAGCGGCAGCGGTTCGGTGCCCGCCACCCGCGCCTCGCGCACCGCGGCCCACGGCAGGTCGCGGATGCGCCCCGAGGCGTCCGTGACCCGGTCGAGCGTCGAGTCGTGGAACGCCACGAGGGCGCCGTCGGCCGTCGTGTGCACATCGGTCTCGAAGTAGCGGTAGCCCGCCGCGGCCGCCAGGCGGAAGGCGGCCGCGGTGTTCTCCAGCCCGTTCGCCGTGCCGCCGCGATGGGCGAACGCGAGGGGGGAGGGGTGGTCGAGATAGGGGTGGCGTACGCGAGTCACCGCCGCAGTATGGCCTGTCCCGGTGTCGCCGGGGAGACCGAGGAGGGGCCGACGGCCGACTCCGGGGCGTCCGAGGAGGGGGCGGCAACCGGCTCGGAGGTGTCCGCGGAGAGGGCGGAGTCCGCTCCCGGCGGGGCTCCCGGGACGTCGGGCTCCGGTTCCGGTACGGCGAACCAGCGCAGGAAGAACTGGGCGAGCGGCCCGATGGCGAGCGCGTACAGCACCGTGCCGATGCCGACCGAGCCGCCGAGCAGGAAGCCGGTCGCGACCACGGCGATCTCGATGGCCGTCCGGACCAGCCGGATCGACCGCCCGGTCAGCCGGTGCAGACCGGTCATCAGGCCGTCGCGCGGACCCGGGCCGAACCGGGCCGCGATGTACAGGCCGGTCGCCACCCCGTTGAGCAGGATGCCGAGGACGAGCAGCGGGATCCGCCCCGCCAGGCCGTGGACGTCGGGGACGAGCGCCAGCGTGCCGTCCATCGCCAGGCCGATCACGAAGACGTTGGAGACCGTGCCGAGCCCCGGCCGCTGCCGGATCGGGATCCACAGCAGCAGCACCGCCGCCCCGACGACGATCGACACCACACCGATGGTCAGCCCGGACTTCTCGGCGAGGCCCTGGTGGAGGACGCCCCAGGGTTCGAGGCCGAGACCGCTCCGCACGAGGAGCGCCGAACTGACCCCGTACAGCGTCAGCCCGGCGTAGAGCTGGACGAGCCGACGGGTGAGGTGCCGGCCGTGGAGGCCGGAGGCGATGGACAAGGGACTGCCCCCCAGGGTGGTGGTAGTGGACTGACTCATGACACTCTGTGGCGGGGGATCGGGTGCCAACCATGGCCAATTCGATGAAGGTGGACTGATTTCGATGGCTCAGTGGACTTCGGCGGTGGGGCCGGCCCAGCTCGCCCGGCAGCTCCAGGCGCAGCAGCCGAGGCCCGCCGCACCCGGCACCCGGAAGCCGCCCGCGTACCGCGCGCTGGCCGACGGCATCCGCCTGCTCGTCCTGGAGGGGCGCGTGCCGGTCGCCGCCCGGCTGCCCGCCGAGCGGGAGCTCGCCCTCGCCCTCACCGTCAGCCGGACGACGGTGGCCGCCGCCTACGAGGCGCTCCGCACCGAGGGCTTCCTGGAGTCCCGGCGGGGGGCCGGCAGCTGGACCGCCGTACCGGCCGGGAACCCGCTGCCCGCGCGCGGCCTCGAACCGCTGCCCCCGGAGGCGCTCGGCTCGATGATCGACCTGGGCTGCGCGGCCCTGCCCGCGCCCGAGCCGTGGCTCACCCGCGGTGTCCAGGGAGCCCTGGAGGAGCTGCCGCCGTACGCCCACACGCACGGGGACTACCCGGCCGGGCTGCCCGCGCTGCGGCAGATGCTCGCCGACCGCTACACCGCCCGCGGCATCCCCACCATGCCCGAGCAGATCATGGTCACGACCGGCGCCATGGGGGCCATGGACGCCATCTGCCACCTCTTCGCGGGGCGCGGCGAGCGCATCGCCGTCGAGTCGCCTTCGTACGCCAACATCCTCCAGCTGATGCGGGAGGCCGGCGCCCGGCTCGTGCCCGTCGCCATGTCCGAGGGCCTCGGCAGCTGGGACCTGGGCCGCTGGCGGCAGGTGCTGCGCGACGCCGCGCCCCGCCTCGCGTACGTGGTCGCCGACTTCCACAACCCGACCGGCGCGCTGGCCGACGAGGACCAGCGGCGGCAGCTGGTCGAGGCGGCCCGCTCGGCCGGCACCGTCCTCGTCGTCGACGAGACCATGACCGAGCTCCACCTCGACGACGACCTGGAGATGCCCCGGCCGGTCTGCGCCTTCGACCCGGCCGGCTCCACGGTCCTGACCGTCGGCTCGGCCAGCAAGGCCTTCTGGGCGGGCATGCGGATCGGCTGGGTCCGGGCCGCGCCCGACGTGATCCGCTCCCTGGTCGCCGCGCGCGCGTACGCGGACCTCGGCACCCCCGTGCTTGAGCAGCTGGGCGTGAACTGGCTCATGCGGACCGGCGGCTGGGAGGAGGCCGTGACCCTCCGTCGCGACCAGGCGCGGGAGAACAGGAACGCGCTCGTCGCCGCGGTCCGCAGGGAGCTCCCGGAGTGGGAGTTCGCCGTGCCGCGCGGCGGGCTGACCCTCTGGGTCCGCACCGGCGGCCTCTCCGGCTCCCGGCTCGCCGAGGCGGGCGAACGGGTCGGCGTCCGCGTCCCCTCGGGACCGAGGTTCGGCGTCGACGGGGCCTTCGAGGGCTTCGTCCGACTGCCCTTCACGGTCGGCGGACCGGTCGCCGACGAGGCCGCCGCCCGGCTGGCCGCCGCGGCCCGCCTGGTCGAGTCGGGCGCGGTCGGAGGCGCCGAATCGCCCCGGTCGTTCGTGGCGTGACCCGCCCCTGACGGAGGAGAGGCCGGTACGGACCTTGGGGTC
>NZ_JBHJQI010000261.1:0-5464 GCF_042262805.1 Streptomyces sp. NPDC056361 | reverse complement strand
CGACGGCGACGGAGACGCGCTGGTTCTCCTTCTCGGCGGCGTCGAGGGCGGCCTGCGCGGCCTTGGTCGCGGCCTCGATCGTCAGGTGCGTCGACCGCGTCGTGTTCTTGTTCTTCGCGTCCGCCTTGGCGGCGGCCGGTGCGGCCGCCGTGTTCTCGCCGGTGGCGCTGGCCGAGTAGGCACCGAAGCCGCCGAGGGCGAGAGCGGCGACGATCGCGCCACCGGTCACGACACGGGTGCGCGAGGTCTTCTTCACGTGCTTCATGGGGGTCTGCTCCAGTGAACTCGGTGTCCGCGGGGGCCGCCGGGAAGCCGTGGCCCGCTCTCCCTCCCATCCTGGTTGCGGATCCCTCACCGTCCGTCGTCGTCCCGGCTGCACCCGGCGCCCGCAACGGTGGACCCCGGGGTCATCCGATCGGCTGACCCCCGGCCTCCTCGCCGCCCCACCGCGCGGCCAGTTCGGCGAAGGCGCCGGCGGCCGCGCTCCGGTAGCCGGCCGTGCGCCGCAGCAGGACGACACCGCGGGCCGGCAGGGCGGGGGAGAGCGGGACCGGGCTCAGCCGGGGGTGGTCCCGGGTGACGGCGTCCGGCAGGACGGTGGCCAGCGCGGTGCGCCGGACGATTTCGGTCAGCGCGCTGACGGAGTCCGTCTCCACCGCGATCCGCGGCCGGACCCGGTGCTCGGAGACGTACGCGTCGATGTGCAGACGGGTGGCGAAGTCCCGGCTCAGCAGCGCGAGGTGGTGATCGGTCAGGTCCTCGACGGGGACCGGATCGGTCCGGCCCGCGAAGGGGTGGCCGGGGCCCACGACGAGTCCGAGGGTCTCGGTGAACAGGCCGGTCGCCTCGATGCCCGGGAGATGGGCGCCCTGGAAGGCGATGCCGAGATCGAGGCGGTCGGCGAGGAGTTCGGCCTCGATGCGGTCCTGGGGCAGCTCCCGCACCTCCACGCCGATGCCCGGATGGCGGGTGTGGAAGGCGGCGACCAGCGGGCCGGTCAGATAGGCCGTGAAGGTGGGGGTGACGGCGAGCCGGAGGTGGCCGCGCGAGAGGTCGTGCACGTCGAGCACCGCCCGCTCGCCCGCCGCCAGGTCCCGCAGGGCCCGCCGTGCGTAGCGGGCGTACACCTCCCCGGCGTCCGTGAGGCGCACCGTACGGCCGCCGCGGTCCAGGAGCTGCGTCCCGAGCGCCTTCTCCAGCTGCCTGATCTGCTGCGACAGCGTGGGCTGGGCGATGCGGAGCTCCTCGGCCGCGCGCGTGAAGTTCGCGTGCTCGGCGACGGCGAGCAGATAGCGGAGGTGACGGAGTTCCGGCTGCACGGTCTCGACTATAGATGGCATCTATGGCAGAGATCGACAGCAGGTCTTGGACGCTATAGGTACTGGTCGTGCAGGGTGAGGACATGCCTCATCTCGCCGAGGGAATCGCCCGCTTCCAGCGGGAGGTCTTCCCTGCCAAGGCCGGGCTCTTCGCCCGCCTGGCCACCGCCCACCGCCCCGGGACGCTCTTCATCGGCTGCTCGGACGCCCGCGTCGTCCCCGAGCTGATCACCCAGACCGACCCGGGCGAGCTCTTCGTCGTCCGCACCGCCGGGAACCTCGTCCCCGCCCACACCCCGGGCACCGACGGGGTCACCGCCGCCGTCGAGTACGCCGTCGCCGTCCTCGGCGTCCGGGACGTCATCGTCTGCGGGCACTCCGCCTGCGGCGCCATGACCGCGCTCGCCGAAGGCCGCGACCTGTCTGCCGCGCCCGCCGTCGCCGCCTGGCTGCGCCACGCCGACGCGTCGCTGGCGCGTACCGCGGCGACCGGCCGGCAGGGAGACGTCGCCGCCCTCGTGCGGGAGAACGTCACCGCGCAACTGGCCAACCTCGCCACCCACCCGTCGGTGGCCCGCGCCCTCGCCGAGGGAGCCGTACGCCTGCACGGCTGGGTCTTCGACATCGCCGACGGCGCCGTCGAGGAACTCGCCACCACGGCGGGCCCCGTGCTCGCCGCCTGATCCCCCCACCGCACGACACAGCCCCACAAGGAAGAAGGACGTACCTCTCATGGTGCACGCCCAGTTCGACCCCACCGCCCGCCACGCCCTCGCGATCGCCGCCGTCGACGCCAAGGACCGCAAGGACCTGACCTGGCAGCGGATCGCGGACGCCGCCGGCCTCTCCGTCGCCTTCACCACCGCCGCCGTACTCGGCCAGCACGCCCTGCCGGCCGAGTCCGCGAAGGCCGTCGCCGAGCTCCTCGGCCTGGACGAGGACGCGGAGCGGCTGCTCCGCACCATCCCCACCCGCGGCTCCCTCGACGGCGCCGTCCCCACCGACCCGACGATCTACCGCTTCTACGAGATGCTCCAGGTGTACGGCACCACGCTGAAGGCCCTGGTCCACGAGGAGTTCGGCGACGGCATCATCTCGGCGATCAACTTCCGGCTGGACGTGAAGAAGGTCGCCGACCCCGAGGGCGGTGAGCGCGCGGTCATCACGCTCGACGGCAAGTACCTGCCGACCAAGCCCTTCTGACGGAAGCTCAGCCGGTGGTGGAGGCCGCCTCGGCACCGAGCAGGGCGAGCGAGTTCGCCCACAGCGCGCCGAGGCGGCCCGGATCGTCGTACAGCTTGGCGAAGAGGACCTCGCCCTCCAACTGGGCGACCAGGGCGCGCGCGGCGGCGCGGGCGTCGGCGACGGTGACCTCGCCGCGCCCGCGGGCCTCCGCGACGACCCCCTCGACCAGGGAGACCTGCTCCTCGAAGACCTCCCGCAGCCGCTCGCGGACGCTCTCCGTGCGGGTGCTCATCTCCAGGGCCAGGTTCCCGAGCAGGCAGCCGGTGACGGCGCCGCAGCTCTCCCGGTCGGCGCGCAGCCCCTCCTCGGTCGACGCGTACAGCCGCCGCAGCCGCGCGAGCGGCGGGACGTCCGGGTCCAGCGCGCGGTCCCACGCGGCGCGCCGCCCGGTCCAGTGCGCGTCCACGACGGCGAGGGCCAGCTCCTCCTTGGAGGCGAAGAAGTAGTAGAAGCTCCCCTTCGGGACCCCGGCCGCCGCACAGATCTCGGCCACGCCGAGGGCGGAGTAGCCGCGCGACAGCATCAGCGTCTCCGCGGCGGCCAGAATGCGCTCCCGCGCGTCACTCGTTCGCCCCATGGCCCCGAGTCTACGACCGGTCGACTACCCCGCTCGCGCGTGCGCGGCCTCCGCTTCCGGGGGCGCGGCTCGCGGTTCTATGGTGGGCGGCGCAGATCGCGCGGACCGCGCGGTCCTCCGCGGGCACGCGCCCGATCCGGCGGCCATCCCGGCGGCAGGGTCGCACCCGCACGACACGAACGAGGAGTTCCATGGACATCGCCGGCTCCGCCGCTCTCGTCACCGGTGCCGCATCCGGTCTCGGGGCAGCCACCGCCGCCGCGCTCGCCGCCCGCGGCGCCACCGTCTACGGCCTGGACCTCGACAAGGCCGTGGCCGCCGCAGGGCCGCTGCCGGAGGGCGTCAGGCTGCTCGCCGCCGACGTCACCGACGAGGAGCAGGTCCGCGAGGCGCTGGCCGCGATCGACGCCGACGGCGCCGAGCTCCGGCTCGCCGTGAACTGCGCCGGCATCGCCCCCTCCGCCCGCATCCTGGGCCGCAAGGGACCGCACGACCTCGACCTGTTCCGCACGGTGCTGAACGTCAACCTCCTCGGCACGTTCAACGTGATGCGGCTCGCCGCCGAGGCCATCGCCCGGCACGAGCCCGACGAGCACGGACAGCGCGGCCTCGTCGTGAACACGGCCTCGATCGCCGCCTTCGAGGGCCAGGTCGGCCAGATCGCGTACGCCGCCTCCAAGGCGGGCGTCGCCGGCATGACCGTCACGGCCGCCCGCGACCTGGCGCAGTTCGGCATCCGGGTCGTCACCGTCGCCCCCGGGATCGTCGACACCCCGATGATGGCCGGGTTCGGCGAGGACGTCCGGGCCGGTCTCGCCGCGAGCGTCACCTTCCCGCAGCGCCTGGCCCGCCCGGAGGAGTACGCCCGGCTCGTCACCATGATCGCCGAGCACGACTACCTCAACGGCGAGACGATCCGGATGGACGGCGCCCTGCGCATGGCCCCCCGCTGATCCTCCGTACCCCCGAAAGCGCACTCGGTGCCGGATCTTTCCGGCACCAAGTGCCGCGCGGGGCCGTTTCGGGTGTTAGGTTCGGGCCATGGGAACTGCGTCGACGAACTCCACGAAGCCCGCGATGCGGGACTCCCTCATCGCCGCGGCCTTTCAGCTCTTCCTGGAGCGGGGCTACGAGCAGACCACCGTCGACGACATCGTCACGCTGGCGGGGGTCGGGCGGCGGTCCTTCTTCCGGTACTTCCCGTCGAAGGAGGACGTGGTCTTCCCCGACCACGAGCAGGCCCTCGCCGACATGACCCGCTTCCTCGCCGCCAGCGCCGACTCCGACGACCCGGTGGTCCGGGTCTGCGACGCGGCCCGGCTCGTCATGCGGATGTACGCCGAGAACCCGACCTTCTCCGTCCAGCGCTACCGCCTCACCCGAGAGGTCGCGGGACTGCGCGCGTACGAACTCTCCGTCGTCTGGCGGTACGAGAAGACCCTCGGCGACTACCTGCGCACCCGCTGGGCCGACCGCAGGGACGGCACCCTGCGGGCCAACGTCGTCGCGGCGGCCGTGGTCGCCGCCCACAACCACGCCCTGCGCCACTGGTTGCGCTCGGGCGGGGAGGGCGATCCGCAGGCGGAGGTCGACCGCGCCCTGGACTTCGTGCGCGCGACCTGGAGCCCGGACCCGGCGGCGGAGGCACCGGCGGACGCCACCGAGGACGTCGTCGTGGTGATCACCAAGCGGTCCACGCCGATGTGGCGCGTGGTGCGCGAGGTCGAGTCGAGCCTCGGGGAGGGCTGAGGGAGGGCTGGGGGAGGGCGAGGGGTCTCAGTATCCAGAATTCAGGGTACTCGGGTCTTTCGTTGGTGGCACTCAGTGCCATATCTTTGCCTTGCACGGTCGAGCCGCCGAGTGCAAGGAGAAGGCATCGTGTTCCACACGGGACTGAGGAGCGGGACCGCCGTCCAGGACGACGAGGCGACCCCGGACTCCGAGCTCTACTTCCAGCGCTGCCGCTGGTGCCACACCACGACGTTCCAGCGCCTGCTCTGTCCGACCTGCGGGTCGACCGACCTCGCGCCCGAACTCAGCGAGGGCGAGGGCGTGATATCCGTACGGCGCGGGGTCGCCGCGGCCGATGCCGACCTCTGGCCGGTGCACATGACCGAGGGCTTCGTGGTCCGCTGCCGGGTCGACGGACCGCTCCACGCGGTGCGCCCCGGGGTCCGGGTCAAGCTCTCCTCCGGCGTCGGGGTGACCGGGCGCAGGCCGGTCGTGCGGCTCTGCGACGAGGTCCCGCTCGACGGCTGGTTCTGACGACCGCATCCGGCGACGACGACGCGGAAGGGGCGGTGGGTGGCACAGAGTGCCACCC
>NZ_JBHJQI010000260.1:0-5505 GCF_042262805.1 Streptomyces sp. NPDC056361 | reverse complement strand
CCTTCGGCGTATCGGACGTCAGCTCTTCGAGCAGCTCGGGAGCGACGCGGTGTCGCCCTTGCGGAGCTTCTCCAGCGACTTGGTGGCGTCGTCGATGGTGTCCACCTTGACGAGGGTGAGGCCCTCGGGCGTGTCCGAGGCGGCGGACTCGCAGTTGTCGGCCGGGGTGAGGAAGTACTCGGCGCCCGCGTTGCGCGCGCCGACCAGCTTCATCTCGATGCCGCCGATCGGGCCGACCTCGCCCTTGTCGTCGATCGTGCCGGTGCCGGCGACGAACTTGCCGCCGGTGAGGCTCTCCGGGGTGAGCTTGTCGACGATGCCGAGGGCGAACATCAGGCCGGCGCTGGGGCCGCCGACGTCCGCCAGGTTGATGTCGATCGTGAACGGGAAGACGTGGTCGGTGCCGGCCTGGATGCCGACGACGGCCCTGTCCCCCTCCTCGGAGGTGGTGGTCGTGATGACGACCTTCTGGGTGACCTTCGGCTCCCGGCGCGCCTTCTCCGCGGCGGCCGCCTCCTTGGCGGGGACGATCGTGAACTCGACGTCCTTGCCGGGCTTGCGCTTCGTCACCTGCTTGGCGACGTCCGCCTGCTCCTTGATCGGCACGCCGTCGACGGCCTTGATCACGTCCCCGGCGTGCAGCTTGCCCTCGGCCGGGGAGCCCTTCACGACGGTGCCGACGACGACCCGGGCGACCACCGGGATCCCCAGCTCCCCGAGCGCGGCCACCTTGGCGCTCTCCTGGGACTGGCTGAACTCCTCGGCGTTCTCCTGGCTCGACTCCTCCTCGGTCTTCCCGTCCGGGTAGAGGGTGTCGTGCGGCACCACCACGTTGTCGTGGGCGAGCCAGCCGTAGACCGCCTCGACGGCGTTCATCTTGTAGTCCGCGCTGGTGACGCGGACCGTCGTCATGTTCAGGTGGCCGTCGGTCGGGTAGGTCTTGCGTCCCGAGATCTGCAGGACGGGTTCTCCCCTGGCCTCGCCGAGGGTGTTGACCGTGGGCCCCGGGCTCATCTCCGCGTACGGCACCGGGATCAGAACGCCCGCGATGAGCAGACAGATCAGGACCAGGGTGGAGGCGAGCATCGTCGCGGTGCGGCGTGGCATGGAACGACAGTACGGGACTCGTCTGTGGGTGCACCCCTGGGGCGGGTCCGTACGAGGCGCAGGGCGTCAGCTCGACGGCGAGGTGCTGACACCGCCGGCCGCGGCGGCCGGTTCGCGTTCGGCCCGAGCGGAATCGGGGGCCGTGGGGTGGGCGCGTTCCATCGCGTCCCTGAAGCGTGCGTAGCCGGCGAGTTCGGCCACGTCACCTATGGTCTTGTTCCTCGAAGCCCAGCTTCCCCATATCGCCGCGCCGACGACTGCGAAAAGCGGAATCAGCAACCAGGCCAGCGCTGCCATCCCGACCTCCCATCCCCAGTGAGTTGATCAGCAGACTGTGTCATCTGTGAGATCAACGCTCGCGCCTGGGGGCCGGTTACGCAAATCGGGCGTTCGGCTACGCCCTGTCGGCGCGCCGCCTTGCCCTGCCGGCGGACGCTCAGCAGGCGCCGACCCTCCCCCAGCCTTCGGCCGGGGGGACCCCCAGTCTCCGGGTGAACGCTCAGCAGGCGCCCACCCTCCCCCAGCCTCCGGCCGGGGGGACCCCCAGTCTCCGGGTGAACGCTCAGCAGGCGCCGACCCACTCTTCTGTGCCGTCCGAGAAGGTCTGGTGCTTCCAGATGGGGACTTCGTGCTTGAGGTCGTCGATGAGCTTGCGGCTGGCCTCGAAGGCCTCGCCGCGGTGGGGGCAGGAGACGGCGACGACGACCGCGATGTCGCCGACGCGCAGGTCGCCCACGCGGTGGACCGCGGCGAGGGCGCGGACCGGGTAGTTCGCGACGACCTTCTCCGCGACGCGGCGCAGCTCCGCCTCGGCGGTGGGGTGGCAGGAGTAGCCCAGCGCGTCGACGTCCGCGCCGCCGTCGTGGTTGCGCACGGTGCCCACGAAGAGGGTCGTGCCACCGGAGGCGTCGTCGCCGACGGCCCGGAAGACCTCGTCGACGGAGAGCGGGGTGTCACGGATCGCGAGCAGCTTGATCGGGTCGTCCGCTGCCTGCTCACCGGGGTGGTCGTGCGTCTGCGCCATGAGCCCATGGTGCCGTACGCCGCCGACATCCGGTAAGAGACCTTTCGACCTGTGGACGGGACCCTCCGTAGGAGGGTCCTACAAGCCGCGCCGCTTCCTCATCTGGCGGACCAGCGCCGCCGTGCCGAGCAGCGCGACCGTTGCACCGGCGGCGCCCGCCGCCGTGGCGTCCTTGCGGCCCAGCCTGCGTCCGGCGACCGTGTGGCGGCCCTCGGCCTCGGCCAGCAGCGCGGCGAGGACCTCCTCGTTGGTCCACTTCGGCCGCCAGCCGGCGTCGTGCAGCCGTCCGACGCTGACCACCCACGGGTGCATGGTGTACGCGAGGTCGCCCGCCGGGGACGGGGTGAGGCCGATCCGGTGGAGGCGGGCCGCCGCGCCGAGGGCGACGGCGGAGGGGAGCTCCATGCGCCGGATCCCGGAGAGCTCCTCGACCTCCTCCTGCTCCAGCCAGCCCTCGCAGCCGACCGCGAGCTCGCCGTCGACCTTCTCCAGGGCCGCGTACTCCAGGGCGCTCACCAGGTCGTCGACGTGGCAGAACTGCCAGGTGGGCCGGGACCCGGCGACGACGAGCAGCCGGGGCGACTCGAAGTAGCGGGTCAGCGCCGTGTCCGTACCGCCGACGAGGACCGCCGGGCGGACGACGGTGACGTTGAGCCCGGGGTGCGCGCGGGGCGCCCGGCGGCCGAGGCGCTCGATCTCCAGCATGTCGCCGACGCCGGTGGCCTCGGCGGTGGCCCTGAGCTCGGCGTCCTCGGAGAGCGGGATGTCGTTGTCGGGCAGGGCGCCGTAGACCATCGCGGAGGTGCACAGGACCACCCGGCGGACGCCGGCGGCCGCGGCGGCGGTGAGCACGGTCTGCGTGCCGCGCACGTTGTAGGCCGTCCGGGCGGCGGGGTCGGTCTCCAGGTCGAGGTCGACGGCGAGGTGCACGACGACGTCGGCGCCGCGCAGTTTCTCGGCGATGGCCGGATCGCGCACGTCGAGGATGTGCCACTGCGCCTCGGCGACCTCGCCCCGGCGCTCGTCGATGGCGATGACCCGCTTGACCTCGTCGGAGGCGGCGAGGCTCCTGGTCAGCAGGTCGCCGACGCCGGAGGCGGCGCCGGTGACCGCGACGACGGGGCCGCGCGCGGCGGACCGGGTTGAGGGGTTTCGCGCTCCGCGAACCTGAGGATCTGGGGAACTCACCGGGCGTCTCCAGCGGTTGTCTTCAGTACGTACGCCGCATGACGCGTACGGACCAGGTGGCGTCCATCCTGCCGCAGGGCACGGCCCGGCGGAGCACCGAGCCCATTTCCGGCCCGGATGTCTACGCTGGTGGTGTGCGGGTCTGTCTGACAGGCCTGGTCGGGCAGTCGCCGTCGGCAGGAGGCCGGCGGCCCTACGAGCCGAGGAAACCTGTGAGTGACACCCCATTCGGATTCGGCCTTCCGCCGGAGGAGCCGGAGAACGGCGACGAGGGCAAGAAGAAGGACCCCGCCGGAGGTGGCCAGGGGTCCGGCGGCCAGGGCGGCAACCCGTTCGGGGCGAACCCGTTCGGCTTCGGCGGGCTGCCGGGCATGGGCGGTCCCGGCGGTGCGGACAACCCGTTCGCCGCGATGTTCGGCTCGCTGAACCCCAACGACCTGGGGGCGGCCTTCCAGCAGCTCGGGCAGATGCTGAGCTACGAGGGCGGTCCCGTGAACTGGGACATGGCCAAGCAGATCGCCCGCCAGGTGGTGGCGCAGGGCACGGCCGACGGCACCAAGGACGCCAGTGTGGGCCCGGCCGAGAAGTCCGCGGTCGAGGAGGCCGTGCGCCTGGCCGACCTGTGGCTGGACGGCGTGACCTCGCTGCCCTCGGGCGCGAGCACGGCCGTGGCGTGGAGCCGCGCCGAGTGGGTCGAGGCGACGCTGCCCGCGTGGCAGCAGCTGGTGGACCCGGTCGCCGAGCGGGTCGGCTCGGCGATGGGCGACGTCCTGCCGCAGGAGATGCAGGCCATGGCCGGTCCGCTGATCGGCATGATGCGCTCGATGGGCGGCGCCATGTTCGGCCAGCAGATCGGGCAGGCCGTCGGCGCGCTGGCCGGCGAGGTCGTCGGTTCGACCGACGTGGGTCTGCCGCTCGGCCCGGCGGGCCGCGCGGCGCTGCTGCCGCTGAACATCGAGGCCTTCGGCAAGGACCTGGGCGTGCCCTCGGACGAGGTGCGGCTCTACCTGGCCCTGCGCGAGGCCGCCCACCAGCGGCTCTTCGCGCACGTGCCGTGGCTGCGGGCGCACCTGTTCGGCGCGGTCGAGGGGTACGCGCGGGGCATCAAGGTCGACACCTCGAAGCTGGAGGAGGCCGTCGGCCAGCTCGACCCGACGCACCCGGAGCAGCTGCAGGAGGCCCTCCAGCAGGGCATGTTCCAGCCGGAGGACACCCCGGAGCAGAAGGCGGCGCTGGCCCGTCTGGAGACGGCGCTCGCGCTGGTCGAGGGCTGGGTGGACGCGGTGGTCCACGAGGCCGCGAAGTCCCGGCTGACGTCGGCGGACGCGCTGCGCGAGACGCTGCGCCGGCGCCGCGCCTCGGGCGGTCCCGCCGAGCAGACGTTCGCGACGCTGATCGGTCTGGAGCTGCGTCCGCGGCGGCTGCGGGACGCGGCGCGCCTGTGGGCCTCGCTGACCGACGCGCGCGGCGTCGACGGCCGCGACGGCCTGTGGGAGCACCCGGACATGCTGCCGACGGCGACCGACCTGGACGACCCCGACGGCTTCGTCCACCGCGAGCACCTCGACTTCTCCGAGCTCGACAAGATGCTCGGCGAGGCGGCGGAGGGCCGCTCCGACGACCAGGGCAAGGACGACGACGCCACGTGACCCTGCACGACGACGCGGTCCTCGTACTGAAGGAGTACGGGGACCAGGACGAGCTCCGGCAGGCCTACCTGGACCATCTCGCCGAGCACCCGGACGGCATGTACAAGCCCTGCGGGGCCGGACACCTGACGTCCAGCGCGCTGGTGATCGACCCCTCGCGGGGACGGGTGCTGCTGACGCTCCACAAGAAGCTCGGCATGTGGCTGCAGATGGGCGGCCACTGCGAGCCGGGTGACGCGACGGTGGAGGCGGCGGCGCTGCGCGAGGCGACGGAGGAGTCCGGGATCACGGGCCTGACGCTGCTGCCCGGCGGTCCGGTGCGGCTCGACCGGCATCCGATCCCGGCGCCCTGCCACTGGCACCTGGACGTGCAGTACGCGGCGCTCGCGCCGGCGGACGCGGTGGCGGAGATCAGCGAGGAGTCGCTGGACCTGCGCTGGTTCGCGTACGAGGAGGTGGCGGGCGTGGCGGACACGTCGGTGGTCCGCCTCCTGGAGGCCACGCTGGCCCGCCTGCGGTAGGAGACGGGGAAGGGGG
>NZ_JBHJQI010000259.1:0-5607 GCF_042262805.1 Streptomyces sp. NPDC056361 | reverse complement strand
CTGACCGTCGAATCCTCCTCCGTGCCCAACGCGCTCGCCGCCCTCCTCCTCCACGCCCGCGACCTGACCGGCACCCGCCCCCACGTCTACTTCGAGTGGACCGAGGGCAACCCGTTCGCCAACTTCCTCCGCTTCTTCCTCCTCGGCCAAGGCGAGGTGGCGCCGGTCACCCGCGAGGTCCTCCGCGAGGCCGAACCCGACCGCGACCTGCGCCCCCGCGTCCACGTCGGCTGAGGCGCCGCGCGCGGCCGACCGGCCCCGGTCCGCCTTGAGCCGTCCTCATGTCGCTCACGTTAATCTCCCGGCCGTCGTGCGGGGCGCGTAACGCCGGGTGCCCGTGGGGTGTGACGGTCCGGAAACCCGCGTTTCGTACGGTCGAGGCCGTGGGAGACCTCCCACGGTCCGGCGTACCGGCGCAGGTCGGGACGGGCGGAGTGTTCCTGAGGGGGAGGAGTCCCGGTGGCGTCGTCGGACTCGCGGACCAAGGCTGTCCGGACGGTCTGCTCGTACTGCGGGGTCGGCTGCGGGATCGTCCTCGACGTCGCGCGCGACCCGGCGACGGGCCTGCGCCGCGCGGTGCGGGCCACGGGCGACAAGGCGCATCCGTCGAACTTCGGACGGCTGTGCACGAAGGGCTCGACCAGCGCGGACATGATGGCGGCACCCGGCCGGGCCCGGACCGCGCTGGTGCGCGCCGAGCGCGGCGGCGAAGCCGCCGAGACGGACGTCGACGCGGGCGTCACGGCGGTGGCGGGCCGGCTGCGCGCGATCCTCGACGAGCACGGCCCCGACGCGCTGTCCTTCTACGTCTCCGGGCAGATGTCACTGGAGGCGCAGTACCTGGCGAACAAGCTGGCCAAGGGCTTCGTGCGGACCCGCCACATCGAGTCGAACTCGCGACTGTGCATGGCCTCCGCGGGCTCCGGGTACAAGCTCTCGCTCGGGGCGGACGGCCCGCCCGGCTCGTACCGGGACTTCGACCGGGCCGACGCGTTCCTCGTGATCGGGTCGAACATGGCGGACTGCCACCCGATCCTGTTCCTGCGCATGATGGAGCGGGTCAAGGCCGGGGCGAGGCTGATCGTCGTCGACCCGCGCCGCACCGCCACGGCCGACAAGGCGGACCTCTTCCTACAGATACGGCCCGGCACCGATCTGGCGCTGCTCAACGGGCTGCTGCACCTGCTGGTCGCCGACGGCCACACCGACGAGGAGTTCATCGCCGAGTTCACCGAGGGCTGGGAGGGGATGCCCGGCTTCCTCGCCGACTACCCACCCGCCCGGGTCGCCGAGATCACCGGGCTCGCCGAGGCCGACATCCGGCAGGCGGCCCGGTGGATCGGCGAGGCCGGCGAGTGGATGAGCTGCTGGACGATGGGGCTCAACCAGTCCACCCACGGCACCTGGAACACCAACGCCCTGGTCAACCTGCACCTCGCCACCGGCGCCCTCTGCCGGCCCGGGTCCGGCCCCTTCTCGCTGACCGGCCAGCCCAACGCCATGGGCGGGCGCGAGATGGGATACATGGGACCGGGGCTGCCCGGGCAGCGGTCGGTCCTCGTCGACGCCGACCGCGCGTTCGTCGAGGAGCTGTGGAACGTCCCCGAGGGCTCGGTCCGTACGGACGTCGGCAGCGGCACGGTGGACATGTTCGAGCGGATGGCCGCCGGGGACATCAAGGCGTGCTGGATCATCTGCACCAACCCGGTGGCCTCGGTCGCGAACCGCAAAACCGTGATCGCGGCCCTGGAGGCCGCCGAACTCGTCGTCACCCAGGACGTGTTCGCGGAGACCGAGACCAACGCCTACGCGGACGTGGTGCTGCCGGCCACGCTGTGGGCCGAGTCCGACGGCGTCATGGTGAACTCCGAGCGGAACCTCACCCTCGTCCGGGGCGTCGTCGACCCGCCGGGCCAGGCCCTGCCCGACTGGCAGCTCATCGCCCGGGTCGCCTGCGAGATGGGCTTCGCCGACGCGTTCACGTACACCGGCTCCGAGGAGGTCTTCGAGGAGCTCAAGCGGGCGTGGAACCCGCAGACCGGCTGGGACCTGCGCGGCGTGACGTACGAGCGGCTGCGCGCCACCCCCGTCCAGTGGCCGGCCGCCACCGCCGAGGGCCCCGACCGCAACCCGGTCCGCTACGTGAACGACGGCGTCAGTCAGACGCTCCTGGAGCGCGAGGACGGAAGCCGCCCCCGGCTGGCCTTCCCGACGGAGAGCGGACGGGCCCGGTTCTTCGCCCGGCCGCACCTCCCGGCGGCCGAACTTCCCGACGACGACTACCCGTTCGTCCTCAACACCGGCCGGCTCCAGCACCAGTGGCACACCCTGACGAAGACCGGCAAGGTGCCCAAGCTCGCAAAGCTCGACCCGGGCCCCTTCGTCGAGGTGCACCCCGAGGACGCGGCGGCCCTCGGCGTCGCCGGCGGGGACCACCTGGAGATATCGTCGCGCCGCGGCCGGGCCGTGCTCCCCGTCGTGGTGACCGACCGGGTGCGGCCGGGCGACTGCTTCGCCCCGTTCCACTGGAACGACCTGTTCGGCGAGTACCTCAGCATCAACGCCGTCACCCACGACGCCGTCGACCCGGTCTCCTTCCAGCCCGAGTTCAAGGCGTGCGCGGTCTCCCTCAGCAGGACCGTCGCTCCCGTACCCCGTGCGCACCGGGACGACGAACCGGCCGCCACCACCCCGTCCGCCGCTCCCGCCCCCTCCGCCGCTTCACCCGCCGGGGCCGGGGCCGGGACCGGGACCGGGACCGGGGCCGGGGCCGGGGCCGGGACCGGGGCCGGGACCGGGACCGGGGCCGGGGCCGGGGCCGGGGCCGTCCTCACCGCGCTGCTCGGCGTCGCGGACCTCACCGCGCCGCCCTCGTTCACCGCGGCCGAGCGCCACTACCTGGCGGGGTACGTGTCGGGCCTGTCCGGTCTGACCGGTCCGGCCGACGCTTCCACGGGGGCCTCCGCACCACCCGGGGACCGCGTCCCGGTCCCGGTGCTGCCGTCCGGCGCCCCCCTCGATCCGGCCCGCGCCCTGTGGGTCGACGGGCTCCTCGCCGGGTTGTTCTCCCGCACCACCGCCCCGTCGTCGTGGGCGCCCGCGGCGGCGCCCGCCGTACCCGCGCGCCGCCTGCTGATCCTGTGGGCGTCGCAGACCGGGAACGCCGAGGACTTCGCCGCCGCCGTCGCCGGTTCCCTGTCCGGGACGGGGCGGGTGCCCGAGGTGCTCGCCATGACGGACGTCGACCCGGCGCGACTCGGGCCGGAGACCGATCTGCTGGTGATCACGAGTACGTTCGGCGACGGCGACGCCCCCGACAACGGCGCCGACTTCTGGCAGGCCCTCAGCTCTCCGGACGCACCGCCGCTGACGGGGGTCCGCTACTCGGTGCTGGCCTTCGGCGACTCCAGCTACGACGACTTCTGCGGGCACGGCCGCCGCGTGGACGAGCGGCTCGCCGAACTCGGCGCGACCCGGCTGCACCCGCGCACCGACTGCGAACCCGACCACGAGGAGAGCGCCGGCGCGTGGCTGACCGGGGTACTGGCCTCCCTGGACCCCGCCCCACCGCCCCCCACCGCCCCGATCCCCACCGCTCCGGCCCCCACCGCCCCGATCCCCGCCACCCCGACTCCTCCCGCGCCGGCTCCCACCGGCCCGGTGCCCGGCGCCACGGTCCCCCACGCCCTGTCCCCGAAGGCCGCGGCCACCGCCACCGAGGGTCGGGGCGCGTACTCCAAGTCCTCGCCGTTCTCGACGCTGCTGGTGGGGAACCGGCTGCTGAGCCTGCCGGGCTCGGGGAAGGAAGTGCGCCGGTTCGCGTTCGACACGCGCGGCGGCGAGCTCGCGTACGAGGCGGGCGACGCGCTCGGCGTGTGGCCGGTGAACGGCGCCGGGCTCGTCACCGAGTGGCTGGCGCTCACCGGCCTCGACCCGGACGAGCCGGTCGGCGTCGGGGACGCGGGAGCCGTCCCGCTGGCCGAGGCCCTGCGCACCCGGCTGGACATCAGCCGCATCACGCCCGACCTCCTCAGGTTCGTCGCCGACCGCACCGGCAGCCACGAACTCAAGCGGCTGCTGCGCCCCGGCAACAAGGACGAGCTCGCCAAGTGGAGTTGGGGCCTCCAGGCCGCGGACCTGATCGGCGCCTTCCCCGTACGGGCGTCGGCCGCGGACTGGACGGCGGCGCTCAAGCGCCTCCAGCCGCGGCTGTACTCGATCTCCTCCAGCCCGCTCGCCCACCCCGGCGAGGTCAGCCTCACCGTCTCCGTCGTCCGGTACGCCAACGATCGCGGGCGGGACCGCGGGGGCGTCTGCTCCACCTACCTCGCCGACGGCGCCGACGACGGCCCCGTCCAGGTCTTCGTGCAGCGCTCCCCCGCGTTCCGTCCGCCGGCCGACCCGGCGGCGCCCATGATCATGGTCGGCCCCGGCACGGGCGTGGCGCCGTTCGTCGGCTTCCTGGAGGAGCGCAGGGCGCGCGGCCACACGGGACCGAACTGGCTGTTCTTCGGCGAACAGCGCGAGGCCACCGACTTCTACTACCGGCAGGAGCTCCAGGACCACCTCGCGGCGGGCCACCTCGACCGGCTCGACGTCGCCTTCTCCCGCGACCAGCGCACGAAGGTGTACGTCCAGGACCGCATGCGCGAACACGGCGCGGCGCTCTGGTCCTGGCTGCGGGAAGGCGCCCACTTCTACGTCTGCGGCGACGCCACCCGCATGGCCAAGGACGTCGACCGGACCCTCCGCGACGTCGTCGCACGGCACGGCGGAATGGGCCCGGAGGACGCGGCGGCCTACGTCAAGCAGATGTCCGCCGACCGGCGCTACGTCCGCGACGTGTACTGACGGCGGAGCACGGCTGCGTACGACGGGTACTGCCGGGGCCGGGCGGCGCCGGCTCGCCGGGCTCTCGTCCCTTCCTCCAAGGGGGCCCGCATCCGCGATGGACGGTCCCACGAACTTGTTGCAGATGACAGCTTGATCGCCCTACCGTGTCGCACATGCAGTCCTACACGATCGGCCAGGCCGCCCGCCTCCTGGGCGTGAGCCCCGACACCGCGCGGCGGTGGGCGGACGCGGGCCGAGTCGCCACGCACCGCGACGAGGGCGGGCGCCGCCTCATCGACGGCAAGGCGCTGGCCGCGTTCTCCGTGGAGATCGCCCAGGGCGGCACCGGCGAGGAAGAGGTGTCCTACACCTCGGCGCGCAACGCGTTCCCCGGCATCGTCACCGCGATCAAGCTCGGCGACATCGCGGCCCAGGTCGAGATCCAGGCCGGGCCGCACCGTCTCGTCTCGCTCCTGACCCGGGAGGCCGTGGAGGAGCTGGGGCTCGAAGTCGGCATGCAGGCCACCGCCCGCGTGAAGTCGACCAGCGTGCACATCGACCGCACCTGACCTCTCACCCGGACCAGGGGACCGTCGCCGTGCGGGCGGCGCCCCTCGCCGCGCTTCCCTTTCGTCCCAAGGAGTTCAGGCCCTCATGACCCTCACCGCCACCCTCACCGGACGCCGTACGGCCGCCGCCGTCCTCACCGCCGCCCTCCTCGTCCCCCTCGCGGCCTGCTCGTCGAGCGACGACACCAAGAACGACACCGCCGGC
>NZ_JBHJQI010000258.1:0-5708 GCF_042262805.1 Streptomyces sp. NPDC056361 | reverse complement strand
GCGACCGGTACCCCCGGTCGCCGCCCCCACGGGCGTTCCGGGGCCCGGGGAAAAGGCCCCCGCGGGCCGGGGGAGCGGCGGTACGGTCGTGCCATGGCCATCCGAGCGGTCCTCTGGGACGTGGACGACACGATCTTCGACTACGAGAGCGCCGACCGCGCCGGGATGCGCGGCCACCTGACGGCCGAGGGACTCCTCGACGGATACGACTCCGTGGACCAGGCCCTGGACCGCTGGAAGGAGCTCACGCTCCTGCACTGGCGCCGCTTCGAGATCGAGGGCGGCGACTTCCAGGACCAGCGGCGGGCCAGGGTCCGCGACTTCCTCGGCGCGCCCGGGCTCTCGGCCGCCGGCGCCGACGACTGGTTCGACCGGTACGTCGCCCACTACGAGGCAGCCTGGGAGCTCTTCCCCGACGCGCTGCCCGTCCTCGACCTGCTCGCGGGTGACTACCGTCACGCCGTGCTGTCGAACTCCAGCATCCACGCCCAGGAGCCCAAGCTCCGGGCGCTGGGCGTGCGCGACCGGTTCGAGGCCGTCCTGTGCGCCGCCGAGCTCGGCTTCGCCAAGCCGGCCCCGGAGGCCTTCCACGCCGCCTGCACCGCCCTCGGCCTGCCCCCGGAGGAGATCGCGTACGTCGGCGACCAGCCCGACACCGACGCGCGGGGCGCGGCGGAGGCGGGGCTCCTCGGCATCTGGCTGGACCGCGCGGACACCGGCGGCCGACCCGAGCTGCGACGGATCACGGACCTCCGCCAGCTCCCCGCCCTGCTCCGCGGGCATACCCGTTTTGGAGCACCGTCCACCTTCGGGTAATGTTCTTTCTGCGCCGAGGGGAACAAGCCGAAAGGCAAGAACCCGGAAAGCGCAAGCCGAGCAAGATCCTCCCTGGTGGGGGACGTTGTCCCGGTGGCCTATGGTGTAATTGGCAGCACGACGGTTTCTGGTTCCGTTAGTCTTGGTTCGAGTCCAGGTAGGCCAGCTCGCAGAGCTTTATCTGCAACCTGTGGATGGCATCCACAAAGCCCCCGTTGTGTAGCGGCCTAGCACGCCGCCCTCTCAAGGCGGTAGCGCCGGTTCGAATCCGGTCGGGGGTACAGATCCATCCTGCGGATCACTTGGGTAGCTCCCGGTGAGTCCGCGGTGACATCACCCGGCTCATGTCGGGTGGGATCGCTAGGGCCCCCGTTGTGTAGCGGCCTAGCACGCCGCCCTCTCAAGGCGGTAGCGCCGGTTCGAATCCGGTCGGGGGTACGGTGCAATCACCATGGCCTATGGTGTAATTGGCAGCACGACGGTTTCTGGTTCCGTTAGTCTTGGTTCGAGTCCAGGTAGGCCAGCTCGCAGAGCTCATCTGCAACCGCGGATCTGATCCGCAAGGCCCCCGTTGTGTAGCGGCCTAGCACGCCGCCCTCTCAAGGCGGTAGCGCCGGTTCGAATCCGGTCGGGGGTACAAAACGAAGAAGCCCTTCCCTTCGGGGGAGGGCTTCTTCGCTGTTCGCCGCCGGACGCGGACTCCGTACCGTGCGCGGACACAACTCCGGCCCACCGCTGCGGCGTTGAAGCGGTGGGCCGGGGGCGAACAGAGGGACGGAGGAGGTCAGCCGTTGCGGCGGAGCGCCTCGGAGAGGCGGGCTGCCGCGTCGATGACCGCCTGGGCGTGCATGCGGCCCGGGTGGCGCGTCAGGCGCTCGATCGGACCCGAGACCGACACGGCGGCCACCACGCGGTTGGACGGCCCCCGGACGGGCGCGGAGACGGACGCGACGCCCGGCTCCCGCTCACCGATCGACTGGGCCCAGCCGCGACGCCGTACGCCCGACAGGGCCGTCGCCGTGAAGCGGGCGCCCTGGAGGCCGCGGTGCAGCCGCTCGGGCTCCTCCCAGGCCATCAGGATCTGCGCCGAGGAGCCGGCCTTCATGGTCAGCGTCGAGCCGACCGGCACGGTGTCCCGCAGGCCGGAGAGGCGCTCGGCCGCCGCCACGCAGATGCGCATGTCGCCCTGCCGGCGGTAGAGCTGGGCGCTCTCGCCCGTGACGTCGCGCAGATGCGTCAGCACGGGGCCGGCGGTCGCGAGCAGGCGGTCCTCGCCGGCCGCGGCCGCGAGCTCCGACAGGCGCGGTCCGAGGATGAACCGGCCCTGCATGTCACGCGCCACCATCCGGTGGTGCTCCAATGCCACGGCCAGTCGGTGTGCCGTGGGTCGTGCGAGTCCCGTCGCCGCGACCAGTCCTGCGAGGGTGGCCGGACCGGACTCCAGGGCGCTCAGGACAAGGGCTGCCTTGTCGAGAACGCCTACGCCGCTAGAGTTGTCCATGCAACGATATTCGCGTCTCACTCTGTGAAACGCAAGTTCAATTTTCCGAGGACCTTGGCACTCTGGTGAGGCGGCCGCACAACGGCCCGCGAAACGGGTCTCTAGTTGTGCCGGCGTAGACGTCGGCCGGAGGGAAAGCGATGGGTAGGACACTCGCGGAGAAGGTCTGGGACGACCATGTCGTCCGGCGCGCCGAGGGCGAGCCCGACCTCCTCTTCATCGATCTGCACCTGCTGCACGAGGTGACCAGCCCCCAGGCCTTCGACGGCCTGCGCCAGAACGGCCGGCAGGTGCGGCGCCTCGACCTCACCATCGCCACCGAGGACCACAACACCCCGACCCTCGACATCGACAAGCCGATCGCCGACCCGGTCTCCCGCGCACAGCTGGAGACCCTCCGGAAGAACTGTGCCGAGTTCGGCGTCCGGCTGCACCCGCTGGGCGACGTCGAGCAGGGCGTCGTCCACGTCGTGGGCCCCCAGCTGGGTCTGACCCAGCCCGGCACCACCGTCGTCTGCGGTGACTCCCACACCTCCACGCACGGCGCCTTCGGCGCGCTGGCGTTCGGCATCGGCACCAGCCAGGTCGAACACGTGCTCGCCACCCAGACGCTGCCGCTGGCCCGCCCGAAGACCATGGCCATCACGATCGACGGCGAACTGCCCGAGGACGTCACCGCCAAGGACCTGATCCTGGCGATCATCGCCAAGATCGGCACCGGCGGCGGCCAGGGCTACATCCTGGAGTACCGCGGCTCCGCCATCGAGAAGCTCTCGATGGAGGCCCGGATGACCATCTGCAACATGTCGATCGAGGCCGGCGCCCGTGCGGGCATGATCGCCCCCGACGAGACCACCTTCGCCTACCTGGAGGGTCGTGCCCACGCCCCCGAGGGCGAGGACTGGGACGCCGCCGTCGCGTACTGGAAGACCCTGAAGTCCGACGAGGACGCGGTCTTCGACGCCGAGGTCGTCATCGACGCCGCCTCGCTGGCGCCGTTCGTCACCTGGGGCACCAACCCCGGCCAGGGCGCGCCGCTTTCGGCGAACGTCCCCGACCCGGCTTCGTACGAAGACGCTTCGGAGCGCCTGGCCGCCGAAAAGGCCCTGGAGTACATGGGGTTGACCGCCGGACAGCCGCTGCGCGACATCAAGGTCGACACCGTCTTCGTAGGCTCCTGCACCAACGGCCGCATCGAGGACCTGCGCAACGCGGCCTCCCTGCTGGAGGGCCGCCGGGTCGCCGACGGCGTCCGCATGCTGGTCGTCCCCGGCTCGGTCCGGGTCGCCCTGCAGGCCGTGGAGGAGGGCCTGGACAAGGTCTTCAAGGAGGCCGGCGCCGAATGGCGGCACGCGGGCTGCTCGATGTGCCTGGGCATGAACCCCGACCAACTGGCCCCCGGTGAGCGCTCCGCGTCCACCTCCAACCGCAACTTCGAGGGCCGGCAGGGCAAGGGCGGCCGCACCCACCTGGTCTCGCCCCAGGTCGCCGCCGCCACCGCCGTCCTGGGCCACCTGGCCTCCCCGGCCGATCTGTCCGACGTCGCCACCACCGCGGGGGTCTGAGGAACCATGGAAGCTTTCACCACGCACACCGGCCGGGCCGTCCCGCTGCGCCGCAGCAACGTCGACACCGACCAGATCATCCCGGCGCACTGGCTGAAGAAGGTCACCCGCGACGGCTTCGAGGACGGCCTCTTCGAGGCCTGGCGCAAGGACTCCGAGTTCGTCCTCAACCGCCCCGAGCGGCAGGGCGCCTCGGTCCTGGTCGCCGGCCCCGACTTCGGCACCGGCTCCTCCCGTGAGCACGCCGTCTGGGCGCTCCAGAACTACGGCTTCCAGGCGGTCATCTCCGCCCGCTTCGCCGACATCTTCCGCGGCAACTCGCTGAAGAACGGCCTGCTGACCGTCGTCCTGCCGCAGGAGACGGTGGACGCGCTCTGGGAGCTGACCGAGGCCGACCCGACCGCCGAGATCACCGTCGACCTGGAGCGCCGCAAGGTCCTGGCCGCCGGGATCGACGCCGACTTCGAGCTCGACGAGAACGCCCGCTGGCGTCTGCTGAACGGCCTCGACGACATCAGCCTCACCCTTCAGAACGAAGCCGACATCGCCGCCTACGAGGCGGCGAGGCCGGCCTTCAAGCCCCGTACAATTACGGTCTGAGCAGCGCTTTTCCAAGACTGCGCCCCCCACCTCACGGTGGGGGGCGCAGTCGCTTGTTGGGACCCTGTCGGGCGACAACTCGCCCTAGATGGCACAATCGGTGCATGGAACGCGACAGCCAACTCGAGCTCTACGAGGCAGTCGCCGCCCGATTGAAGGAAGCGCACACAAGGGTGCGCTCACTGCAAGTCCCGGAGGGCGTAAGGATGGCGCTGTCCCGGAAGCTGCTGGTCGTGACGGCAGCGGCGAAGCACGATCTCAAGGACGCGGCAGCGCGTCTGGACCGGTTGATGAAGGACCTCGACGAGGGCCGATTCCCAGAGGACGACTGACACCAGGAACTCCGCAGCGGCTCTTCTGCGTTGCGGCACTAGGGTGATTAGCCCGTTTCGTGTTTGATTTGCGGTATATACATGCCTAACGTGCGAAAAAGCTTGAACACTTTCGTTCTGGCAATGTCTCCGAAGGGGAAGACGTGAACAAGGCGCAGCTCGTAGAAGCGATTGCCGACAAGATGGGCGGTCGCCAGCAGGCCGCCGAAGCCGTCGACCACGTGCTCGACGCCATCGTGCGTGCCGTGGTCGGTGGCGACCGGGTCTCGGTCACGGGCTTCGGCTCGTTCGAGAAGGTCGACCGTCCGGCCCGCTACGCCCGCAACCCCCAGACGGGTGAGCGCGTGCGGGTCAAGAAGACCTCGGTCCCGCGCTTCCGTGCAGGTCAGGGCTTCAAGGACCTGGTCAGCGGCTCGAAGAAGCTCCCCAAGGGAGGCGAGGTCTCCGTCAAGAAGGCGCCCAAGGGCAGCCTCACCGGTGGCGCCTCCGCGACGGTGAAGAAGGCCGCCGCGAAGAAGGCCACCACCGCCAAGAGGGCCGCCGCGAAGAAGGCGACCCCGGCGAAGAAGGTCACGACGGCCGCCGCGAAGAAGGCGACGCCGGCGAAGAAGGTCACGACGGCCGCCGCGAAGAAGGCGACGCCGGCGAAGAAGGCCACCACCACGGCCGCCGCGAAGAAGGCGACCCCGGCCAAGAAGGCCACCACGGCCGCCGCCAAGAAGGTCACCAAGGCCGCGGCGAAGAAGACCGCGCCGGCGGCCAAGAAGGCCACGGCGACGAAGGCGCCCGCCAAGAAGACGACGGCGCGCAAGACGACCGCCAAGAAGGCCGCCGCCAAGAAGTAACGACGTGCGGTACACATCCGCCGGGCCGGGCTCCCCCCAGGGAGCCCAG
>NZ_JBHJQI010000257.1:0-5714 GCF_042262805.1 Streptomyces sp. NPDC056361 | reverse complement strand
CCTACAGACCGACGTCGCGGACCCTGAGGTCTTCCAGGGTCTCCCGGCGCACCAGCACGCGGGCCCGGCCGTCGAGCACGGCGACCACCGGCGGGCGGCCGACGAGGTTGTACGGGGAGGCCATCGCCAGGTGGTAGGCGCCCGCCACCGGCACCGCGATCAGGTCGCCCGGGTGGGTGTCGACGGGCAGGGGCACGTCCTCGGCGAGAATGTCACCGGCTTCGCAGTGGCGGCCGACGACCGTCACGCACTCGGCCTCGGCCGACGCGCGACGGCCGATCAGGCGGGGCGCGTACCGCACTCCGTACAGAGCGGGTCGTGGGTTGTCGCTCATCCCGCCGTCCACCGCCACGTACGTACGGCCGGGTGTGCGCTTCACCGCGAGGACCCGGTAGACGGCGACTCCGGCGGGTCCCGCGACGGCGCGGCCCGGCTCGATGAGCAGGCGCGGGACGGGAAGCCCGGCGGCCGCACAGCTCTCGGCGAGTTCGGCGCGGACCCTTGCCGCCAGTCTCGTCAGGTCGAGCGCCGGCTCGCCGGGACGGTAGGCGATGCCGTGACCGCCGCCGAGGTCGAGTTCCGGCAGCGCGATCCCGTGGGTGTCGCGGACCCTGGCCACGAGGCCGACGAGCCTGCGCACGGCCACCAGGTACGGCCTGACCTCCGTGATCTGCGAGCCCAGGTGGCAGTGGAGTCCCGTCAGTTCGAGCTGCGGCTGGTCCAGGATGCGAGCGATGGCGTGCTGGGCGTGGCCGTCACGGAGCGACAGACCGAACTTCTGGTCGTCGGAGCCGGTGCGTATCTTGTGGTGGCCCCCCGCGCTGATACCCGGCGTCACCCGGACCATGACCTTCTGATGGCCCCCGGTGCCGACCGCAGCGGCGATACGGGCGATCTCGGCGGGGTTGTCGATGACGATCCGCCCCACGCCGAGGCGCAACGCGATGGCCAAGTCCTGCGGCGACTTGGCGTTGCCGTGGAGCAGGATCCGGTCGGGCGGGAATCCGGTGGTGACGGCGAGTTCCAGCTCTCCGGCCGAGCACACATCCAGGCCGAGCCCCTCCTCCTCGACCCAGCGGACGACCGCTCGGCACAGGAACGCCTTGGCCGCGTAATGGATCTCGGCTTCAGGAAACGCGCTGCGATAGGTGCGGCAGCGCTCACGGACCTCGGCCTCGTCCAGGACGTAGACGGGCGTGCCGTGACTCTCGGCGATCTCGGGAAGGGACACGCCGCCCACGAGGATGTCGCCGTGCGGTCGCTCGGTGGTCGTAGCGGGCCAGACGGAGCGGAGGCCTGTTCCTGTTCCTGTTCCTGTTCCTGTTCCTGTTCCTGTTCCTGTTCCTGTTCCTGTTCCTGTGTCTGTTCCTGTGTCTGTGTCTGTCCGGGCGGCGGACAGGGAGACGGGGAGGGTAGTCATCGCTGCGGCTCCCTTCACTTCGCGAGCGAGGTGAGCGGCCGGGGGCTCGGCAGCGGCTCCGCCGAGTGAACCGCTGAGCCGACGGCGATGCTGGCCGGCGCCCCGTCGAAGGCGGCCGCCGGAGCCGGTGCGGTCAGGACCGGGTCGACCCGCAGCTCGCGGACGCCCAACGGCTCCACGAGCGCGCGCAACGCCGGTTCGGCCAGGACGATCCACGGCTGGGCCTCCCCCAGAGCGGCCCTCAGACGTGCTGGGCCGGTGAACGCGACGGCAGTGCGGCCACCGACCGGCGTTCGAAAGAGGCGGGCCACGCACCTGCCGGACCCCGGCCGGACGGGCACGCACAGCCGTCCGGCCGGGAGCTGTTCTCCGGGCTCCGGCTCGTCTCCGTACAAAGCGACTGACATGGGTTCCTCCGAGGAAGGGAACGCGATCCCCGGACGCGGTCGCTCCGGGCTGTCTCCGACGCTATTCCCGGTCCCCACCGGCCCCGCCAACCTCCTGACACTCCCCTGACGGCATCAGCCGCGACGTATACGCCGCTCATACGCCACCCCCTACGACCGTCCCCCGCTCCTCGCCCCGCGTGCGCCGCGCTTCCGGCGTCAAGACCGCGTGAAGACACCACGGGCACCAGCCCACTCGTCGCCCTCCACCCCTACATTCGCCTCATGAGCCGATGTCACGGACGGATGCGTGCCGACCGCCGTGTGCGTCGCCGCTCCGTGACGCTCACCTTCGGCGCCGTCGTCGTCAGCGCCCTGGGAGTGGTGGCCGACGCGATGTGGCTCCTCGGCGGCGGCGCCTGGCTCCTCATCGCGGCCATCCTTCTGGAACTCGTATACCGCCCCTGATCTCGCGCGTGGTCAACCGGATTCCTGCCATCTCCGACTCTCATGGAAAGGGCAAGGTGGTCAGCTAGGCGGGGAACAGCCATTGCCCGCCTGTAAGTTGTGGACATGGTCGGCGACTGGCGGATGGACCGAATCGGTACTGCCCTGAGGGGTGAGAACCCGACCGTGTTGCGGCGGTTGACGTCAGGGTTCGCCGTCATCGGTGATGTCCAGTTCCTGCCGGGATACTCCGTACTCCTCGTAAACGACCCGGACGTACAGCAGCTGTCAGACCTGCCCCGGTCCAAGCGACTGTCCTTCCTCTCCGACATGGATCGGCTCGGCGAAGCGGTCGAGCATGCCTGCCGACGGCTCGACCCGTCTTTCCGACGCGTCAACCTGGAGATCCTGGGCAACAAGGATCCGTTTCTGCATGCGCACGTGTGGCCGCGGTTCGACTGGGAGCCGGCAGATGTGGTCAGCGCTCCGGTGTGGCGCTATCCGCGGGACCGGTGGAGCGACGAGGAATTCAGGCTCGGTCCGCAGCACGACGTGCTGCGGGAAGCGATCGGCAGCGAACTGGACCGGTTACGCTCGACGGCCTGACAGCACCGAGAAGTCAACTCGCCATCTCCTTTGACCAATCTGCGACACCGGATGAAGGTGCACGCGGTGCTGGTGAAGGTGCGCTCCGGCCCGCATGCACCAGGGCGATGCTCCGGAAGGAACCGCATGCGATGACTCATCGAGCGTGGTGCAGAAGCGGAACCCGAATGGATCCAGTGCCGGGGAGGGTGACTAGAGTCGGCTTCATGGCAGCAACACCTGTGCTTCAAGCAGTCGAGGCGGACGGGGCGACCTGGAACGACCCGTCTGAGGACCAGCTTCACGACCTGCTGGCTGACATGAGTCTCGCGTCGCGTTTCGTCGTCGTGCGGCGACTCGACCTGGAACCCGCCGACCAGCACTACATGCAGGTCTTCCTCAACGACGACCTGAGCTACCAGGTGGAATACCGCGAGGGAGGGCCGGACAAGCACTTCCAGACATGGGTACCCCGTGGGCACGGGGTCTTCACAGTGGAACCTGTGGCTGAGGTGCTCCAGGGCTGGGCCTGCGGGCGACCTGGTTGGCGGGAGGCACATTCCTGGGTCCCCTGGTCACCCACGGAATCGTGCGCCCGTCACCACTCCCTCGCAATCACGCCTTGACGGCTGCCACGTCTGCGCCCCGACCAGGCCAGCCGCTTCGTAGCGGACTACTGGTCCGTCGTACCTCGTGGCCCTGGCTCGCGCTCCTTCGCCCCCACCGGGCCCGATCGTGAGCGTCGCCCAAGGTGCGGGGGTTCAGAGGCTTCGGATGGCCTCGGCGAGGTCGGAGCCGTACGAGGCCCAGCAGGTCACCGAGCCGTCTTCGTCCAGCTGCCCCATGAACCATTCGTCGTCGTCCTGTACGAGGCACAGCTCGTGGAAGCCGAGAATCACGGCGGGCTGGAGCGTGTCGTAGTCCCCCTGGTCAACGTTCTCGACCACCACGAGTCGATCCGCGGAGAGCACGACGGCGCTCGCGTCTCCGGACACAGCCCGCACGCGCTCGATCGTCCAACCGGTGGGGAGGCTTGAGTTCACCGTCGCATGGTCGCATCCGCGTCTTCGACGCAGCCACCGGTTATGGACCGCGATCAGTGCGGTCACGTCGCGGCGAACGCCACGAGGGCTGCACCTACCTCTGGTATCAGAGGTCCACGGCGCCCTGGTAGTGGCCCCGAAGTTCGGTGAATACGCGCTCTTCGGCAGCTCTGACGTCCCACAAGGAGCTGTCCACTTCCCTCAGGACCACCACCAGCACGTCCTGAGGGAAGCCACACGCCTCGGCGTCGATGAGCTGGACGAGCAGCTCGGCGAGCGTCACGTAGGGGTTTCCCGCGCCTGGAATCGGTTGGTCGGCGGGGCAACGCCGTCGGTACGGTCGCCCCATGTGCACTTACGCGTTCGTCCACTACAAGCTGCACTACGCGTGTGTCTCGTGCCGGGTCAGCTTCAAACGGCATCCCGGCACCGACCAGCCCTGCCCGCGCTGTGCGGTGCCGATGCTGTGCGCCGGCCACGACTTCGCGGCGCCCCGTCGCAGCAATCGGAAGGCGTGGTCGGTCGTCGCCGTGGTCCTCGGCGCCGGGCTGCGCTACGAGGGCTTCGAGGCGTGCGGCTGCGGTAGGGAACCGAAGTTCCGCCCCCGCACGCGCGCTCAGCTGCGCGCCCGCCGCATCGCGGCCGCACGGACTGGTACTCCGCTCGCGGAGATGCTCGGCCGCGTAGACCCGCTGGCCTAGACCGTCTTCGTCACGGCCGGGATCCGCGTCCGCGAAGCGGATGCGGACGAACGCCGGCCGGGCGCCGGCCGGGCGCTCCGCGCGCGGGACGCGGTCGGGGACCCGATCGTTCCGGGCATGGATCGTCGGGTCCTGGGAGGGTGGTGGTTCCTACGGTGAAGACATCAGAAGGAAGGACGCGGAACCGTGCTGGAGCAGCTCAACCAGGCGCTCGACCACATCGAGCGGTGCCTCGAAGTGGAGGCCGGCCGGGAGGTCGACGTCGCCGAGGTCGCCCGGGTCGCGATGACGTCGGAGTACCACTTCCGGCGCCTGTTCTCGGCGCTCGCAGGGATGCCGCTCTCCGTGTACGTACGGCGTCGGCGCATGACGCTGGCCGGGGCCGAGGTGCTGGGCGGGGAGCGGACGCTGCTCGACGTGGCCGTGCGGTACGGGTACGGCTCGGGCGAGGCGTTCGCCCGGGCGTTCCGGTCGGTGCACGGCATCGGGCCGGGCGAGGCCCGGCGCACCGGTGCGACGCTCACGGCACAGCCGCGCATGTCCTTCCGTGTCGTCGTCGAAGGGAGTACGACCATGCGGTACCGGATCGTCGAGAAGGAAGCGTTTCGCGTCGTCGGCAGGAAGGCGCGGGTCCCGCTCGTGCACGAGGGGGTGAACACGGCCGCCGCGGCACATGTGGAGAGCCTCGACACGCAGGCGATCGTACGGATGAAGGAGCTCGCCGACGGCGAGCCGAACGGGGTCCTGTCGGCGGTGACGCACCTGACCGACAGCCGCGAGGAGGGCGCCGAGGTGGACTACTGGATCGGAGTGGTCACCGGCCCCGAAGCGGCCGCGGAGGAGCTCGAAGCCCTCGACGTGCCGGCCGGGACGTGGGCGGTCTTCGACAACCACGGCCCCTATCCGAGCGCCCTCCAGGAGCTGTGGCGTGACGTCTTCACGCAGTGGTTCCCCTCGAACCCGTACGCGAGCCGTCCGGGTCCGGAGCTGCTGCGGACGCAGCCGGTGGAAATCGGCGCGGACACGGACTCACAGCTTTGGATCCCGGTCGAGCGCGTCGGCGGGAGCACCGGGGTGTGAGGTCCCGGTCCCTTCTGATGCGCGGCCCGGACTGCGGGGCAGCCTCCACGAC
>NZ_JBHJQI010000256.1:0-5867 GCF_042262805.1 Streptomyces sp. NPDC056361 | reverse complement strand
ACGGCACCCCCGCCCGGCCCGCTTCCGGCCCCCGCCCCGGGTTCCCCGGCCGCTTCCGCTTCGCCCGCCCGCCCTGCCCCGGCCTCCGCGACGGTGCCGCCGCCCGGCCCGCTTCCGGCCCCCGCCCCGGGTTCCCCGGCCGCTTCCGCTCCGCCCGCCCGCCCCGCCTCGGCCCCCGCGACGGCTCCTTCGGCCGGCGTGTCTCCTGCCGTTGCCCCGACTCCGCCTACCCGCGCGCCCCTGGCCGCCCCGCCTTCGGCCCCCGCACTTCCGCCTGCGGCTTCGCCCGCGGGCCGCGCCCCGGCTCCCGCCGCGGTTTCTCCCGCCGCCCCCGCCTCGACTCCCGCCGGCCCCGCTCCGGCTTCGCCCGTGCGGGCTGCCGAGGCCCCCGCCGCAGGTTCCCCGGTCGCTCCGGCTCCGCCCGCCCGCCCCGCCTCGACGGCCCCCGTCGCCGTACCCCCGACGCCCGTTCCGGCCCCCTCCGCCGCCGCGCCCGCCGTGGAGACCACCACGCGCCTTCGCGCGATCCGTCCCACGGACCCCGACCCGCGCGGAGTGCCCGGCACGGGCCGGTTCGCCGCCGGGCGCCCGGCCGCAGCCGCTGCGGCGAACCAGCCGTCTGTCGGGCCGCTCGGTCCGCCCCGGCCCGTCGCCGCGCCCGCGGCCACGGGACCCTTCGCTCCGGCCCGGTCGGCGGGGGCCGTCCCCGTGGCGCAGGCCCCTGCGGGGTCGGCGGCGTACGGCTTCGGTGGGTCCGGGGCGTTGCCGCCCGAGGCGCCGGTGGAGACGACGACGCGGCTGCGGCCGGTGAGGGAGAAGAGGGCCGGGCGGACGGTGGCGGTCGCGGCGTGCGCCGTGTTGGGGATGGGGCTCATCGGAGGGGCGCTCGCGGGGGTGTGGTTGGCGGCGGCCGAACCGGGCGCGCCGGTGGAGCCGGTGGGGTACGCGGAGGCGAAGGAGATCTGGCACAACGCGCCGGTGGACACGCTGTTCCCGAGGACCGTGGCGGGGCCGGGCGCGGGGCCGGGGGCGGCGGCGCGCACGTGGACGCGGGTCGCCGTCGCGCCGGACGCGGCCTGTTCGCCCGCGGTGATGGCGAAGGGCCTGCTCGCCGCGGTGCGGCCGCTGGGCTGCGAGCGCGTCCTGCGGGCCACGTACACCGATGCCACCGCGAGCAGCGTGATCACCGTCGGCCTCGTCTTCACCCGCGCCGACGTCACCGCGCAGGGCGCCCTCGGCCGTGACCTGACGACCCGGCTGGGCCAGGACGTGCCGCCGGCGCTCGCCGGTCCCGGCACCGTGGCGGCCCGCTTCGGGGCCGGGCAGCGCGCGAGCTGGTGGCTGACGGCCCCCGCCGACCTCCCCGTCGTCGTCACCGCGGTGTCCGGCTTCGCCGACGGCCGGAGCGTCGACCGTCCGCTCCCCGCCGACCAGGCGACGAGCGCGGGCCGTACCGACGCCGTCGCGCAGTCGGGCCTGGGCCACGAGGCCAAGGGCATGGCGAAGCGGTTCGAGGCACTGCTGCGCACGACCGCCGTCGCGGCGGCGAAGGAGAAGACCCGGTGACCCGTCCTTCCCGCCGCCGGGCGCGCGCCGCCTCGGCCGTGCTGTTCGCCGCCGGTTTCGCGGTGCTGCCCGCGACGACGGCGCCCGCGTACGCCGACACCATCCGGGCCCGGCAGTGGGGCCCCGAGGCCCTGCACACGGCCGAGGCCTGGCGGACCACCAAGGGCGAGGGCATCACCGTCGCCGTGCTCGACACGGGGGTCGACGCCGAGCACCCGGACTTGAAGGGTTCCGTGCTGCCCGGACACGACCTCATCGGCTTCGGAGCCGGCCGGGGCGACCGTGCGTGGGCCCGGCACGGCACGGCGATGGCCGGCATCATCGCCGGGCACGGCCACGGCCCCGGCGACGGGGACGGTGTCCTCGGCATCGCCCCGGACGCCGAGATCCTGCCCGTGCGGGTCATCCTCGAAGGCACCGACAAGGCCAGGGACAAGGCCCGCAAGACCCGCGGGACCGCGCTCGCCGAGGGCATCCGCTGGGCCGCCGACCACGGCGCGGACGTCATCAACCTCTCGCTCGGCGACGACTCCAAGTCCGCGCACCCCGACGCGGGCGAGGACGCCGCCGTGCAGTACGCCCTGGCCAAGGGGGTCTCCGTGGTGGCCTCCGCCGGGAACGGCGGCGAGAAGGGCGACCACATCTCGTACCCCGCCGCCTACCCCGGCGTGATCGCGGTGACCGCCGTGGACCGCTACGGCACGCGGGCCTCCTTCTCCACCCGCCGCTGGTACGCGACCGTCAGCGCCCCCGGCGTCGACATCGTCATCGCGGACCCCGACCGCCGCTACTACGAGGGCTGGGGCACCAGCGCCGCCGCCGCGTTCGTCTCCGGCGCCGTCGCCCTGGTCAGGTCCGCGCATCCCGACCTCACCCCGGCCCAGATCAAGCGGCTGCTCGTCGACACCGCCCGCAACCGGCCGAAGGGCGGCCGCAGCGACGCCAAGGGGTACGGGACGGTCGACCCGGCCGCCGCCATCGAGGCCGGCGCACGTCTCAAGGGCGCCGACCCCAAGAACGCCACCGCCGGCTACCGGCGCCCGTACTTCGGCCCCGGCCCGGTCCCCGCCCCCGAGGAGTCCCACTCCTTCGGCCTCCTCGCCCCCGCCGCCGGCGGCCTCGGCGCCCTTCTCCTCCTGACCGCGGTCGTCCTCGGCCGCGCCCGCCGGAACCCTTGAGGACCTGACCGCCGGAACCCCCCGGGGACCAGGGGCGCCCGAGGAGGGCCCGCCCCGCTCCCGAGGACCCGGCGGGCCGTGCCGGGCGCCGCGCCGGTTAGGCTCGGTGCGTGGCGCTCAAGAACATCCCGGACCCCGGTTTCTCCGACGACGACGGCACCGCCGACCCGCGGCTCGCCGCGGCCCTGGCGGCGTGGGCGGAGGACAGAACCGCGCACGGGCCGGTGCTCGAAGCGCTCAAGGGCGCACGGCTGCTCGTCCCCGTGGTCGCGGTGCTCGGCGAGGTGGAGACCGACGAGAACGGCCTGCGCCGCGAGAAGACCAGCGACATGGCGGTGCCCACGCTGACGGCCGGCGACCGGCGGGCCCTGCCCGCGTTCACGTCGATCGCCTCGCTCGCGCTGTGGGACCCGGAGGCCCGACCCGTCGCCGTGCCGCTCCACCAGGCGCTCCAGGCGGCCGCGCACGAGAAGGCGGACACGGTCGTCCTCGACCTGGCCGGCCCGGTGCCGTACCAGCTGACCGGCCCGCTGCTGCTCGCCCTGGCCGAGGGCCGCTCCAGCGCGGACCCGCTGGACGACCCGGCGGTACGGGAGGCCGTCCGGGCCGCGGTCGCCGCCGAGCCCGCGGTGCTCCGCGCCTACTTGGGGCCGGGGGCCGCCGACGGCACCCTGGCCCTGGTCCTCGCCGAGGACACCCCCGCGGCGGAGTCGGCCCAGCGCGTGGCCCGCGCCCTGGCCGCCGACGAAACACTGAGGGCCCGCCTGGTGCGGGGCCTGGACCTGGCACTGCTGCCGGCCTCGGCCACGCCTCCGGGCGAGCCCTTCTACGTGAAGAAGTAGGACGTACGGGCTAGCCGTACACGGGTCCCGTGTACTTCTCGCCCGGTCCCTGGCCCGGCTCGTCCGGGATCAGGGAGGCCTCGCGGAAGGCGAGCTGGAGGGACTTCAGGCCGTCCCGCAGGGGAGCGGCGTGGAACGAGGAGACCTCGGTCGCGCCGGCGTCGAGGAGGCCCGCGAGCGCGTGCACCAGCTTGCGCGCCTCGTCGAGGTCCTTGTACTTGTCGCCCTCCTCGGTGAGCCCGAGCTTCACCGCGGCGGCGCTCATCAGGTTGACGGCGACCGTCACGATCACCTCGACCGCCGGGACCTCCGCGATGTCGCGGGTCATGGAGTCGAAGTCGGGGGTTTCGGGGGAGTCCGCGGACTCGTTCTGGGGCGTCTCGCTCATGCCTCACACGATAAGCCGCCCCGGAGCGCCTCCCCGCCGCCCCGCCCGCATTCGCGTACGGGCACGGCTCCTGCTAACCTTGTGTAACGACCGGCCGGACACGTGTGTGCCCGGCCCACAAGTGGAGGCTCCGTACTCCCACCTGACCGCCCTCACGGGTGGCGGGTCACCGGTCAGGTGGCGCCCATCGTTCCGTACGGACGATGGAGCCGCCCGATGTGCGCCCCGCGGTTGACCGCGGCGGTGCTCCGGTATTTCCGTGGAGCCCCGCCTGTGTCCCGTCCGGGGCGTTTTTCATGCGCCGGCGCGGTTGGTCAGAAACAGACAGTGCGCGTCCGTCCGCCAGGCGGTCGCGTGGTGCTACCGAGGAGGATCCATCAGCGCCGAGCCCCGCATCAACGACAGGATTCGCGTTCCCGAGGTGCGACTTGTCGGACCCAGCGGCGAGCAGGTCGGGATTGTTCCGCTTGCCAAGGCCCTGGAGCTCGCACAGGAGTACGACCTTGACCTGGTCGAGGTCGCGGCGAACGCCCGTCCGCCCGTGTGCAAGCTCATGGACTACGGGAAGTTCAAGTACGAGTCGGCCATGAAGGCCCGTGAGGCGCGCAAGAACCAGGCGCACACGGTCATCAAGGAGATGAAGCTCCGGCCGAAGATCGACCCGCACGACTATGACACCAAGAAGGGTCACGTCGTCCGGTTCCTCAAGCAGGGCGACAAGGTCAAGATCACGATCATGTTCCGTGGTCGTGAGCAGTCCCGCCCCGAGCTCGGTTTCCGGCTGCTTCAGCGGCTGGCGTCGGACGTCGAGGAGCTTGGCTTCATCGAGTCCAACCCGAAGCAGGACGGCCGGAACATGATCATGGTTCTCGGCCCGCACAAGAAGAAGACCGAGGCCATGGCCGAGGCGCGTGAGGCCCAGGCCGCACGCAAGGCCGAGCGCCAGGGCGTCGCCTCCGACGAGGCCCCCGCGGCTCCGGTCGCCGAGGCCCCGGCCGCCGAGGCTCCGGTCGTCGAGGCCGAAGCTCCGGCCGAGACCCCCGAGGCGTGACCCGACGGGCTGCCAACCAGGCAGCCCCGGGCCCCGCCCGGAACCACCAAACGAAGAACTGACGCTCCCGGATGTCCGGTGTCCGCACCGGACGGGAGCGCCACTGACGAGGAGATACGGCGCGATGCCGAAGAACAAGACGCACTCCGGTGCCAAGAAGCGCTTCAAGGTCACCGGCTCCGGCAAGATCCTGCGCGAGCGCGCCGGCAAGCGCCACCTGCTCGAGCACAAGTCGTCCAAGCTGACGCGTCGCCTCACCGGCAACGCCGAGATGGCCCCGGGCGACGCGGCCAAGATCAAGAAGATGCTGGGCATCTGATCTGATCACCCGCCCTCGGCGACGAGGGCTTCCGGCCAGGTCCGGGACCCATTCGTTTTTCGGGTCGTGTGAGTCCAACCACGACCCCGCTACAAGGAGTTAAAAGTGGCACGCGTCAAGCGGGCAGTCAACGCCCACAAGAAGCGCCGGGCGATCCTCGAGGCGGCCTCCGGCTACCGCGGTCAGCGTTCGCGCCTGTACCGCAAGGCCAAGGAGCAGGTCACCCACTCGCTGGTCTACAACTACAACGACCGCAAGAAGCGCAAGGGCGACTTCCGTCAGCTGTGGATCCAGCGCATCAACGCCGCTGCCCGCCAGAACGGCATGACGTACAACCGCCTCATCCAGGGTCTGAAGGCCGCCAACATCGAGGTGGACCGCAAGATCCTCGCCGAGCTGGCCGTCAACGACATCAACGCGTTCGCCGCGCTGGTCGAGGTCGCGCAGAAGGCCCTCCCGGCCGACGTCAACGCCCCGAAGGCCGCCGCCTGATCTTCCAGGCCGCAGTACTTCTGCCCGGACC
>NZ_JBHJQI010000255.1:0-5882 GCF_042262805.1 Streptomyces sp. NPDC056361 | reverse complement strand
GGGGAACGGCGGGCCCTCTCGCATGCGGGCCGCGCGGGCCCACGCGGTCACGCGCGCTCGGAGAGCTCCGCGGTCCGGTCGGCCGTGCCGAAGCGCTGGCGCACCAGCGAGATCGCGATGACGAGCGCGGCGACGAGCAGGGACAGCACGACCTGGTCGCGGTTGCTGCCGCCGTCGTAGACCATGTAGCCGAGCACGCCGACGATCATGACGATGGTCGCCCACGTCAGGTACGGGAACAGCCACATCCGCACCACGAGCTTCTCCGGGGACTCGCGCAGGATGATGCCGCGCATCCGCAGCTGGGTCACGCAGATGACCAGCCAGACGAAGAGCGCGACCGCGCCGGAGGAGTTCAGCAGGAAGGCGAAGACGGTGTCCGGCCACTTGTAGTTGAAGAAGACCGCGACGAAGCCGAAGACGACGGAGCCGAGGATCGCCGCCGTCGGCACGCCCCGCGCGTTGGTCTTCGCGAAGGCCTTCGGCGCGTCACCGCGCCGGCCGAGCGAGAACGCCATGCGGGAGGCCGTGTAGAGGCCCGAGTTCAGGCAGGACAGGACGGCCGTCAGGACGATCACGTTCATGATCTGGCCGGCGTGCGCGATGCCGATGGAGTCGAGGGCGGCGACGTACGAGCCCTTGTCGACGATCGACTTGTCGTTCCACGGCAGCAGCGTCAGGACGACGAAGATCGAGCCCAGGTAGAAGACGCCGATCCGCCAGATCACGCTGTTGGTGGCCTTCGTGACCGCCTTCTGCGGGTCCTCGGACTCGCCGGCGGCCAGCGTGACGATCTCGCTGCCCATGAACGAGAAGACGACCATCAGCACACCGGTGAGGACGGCCCCCGCACCCATCGGGAAGAAGCCCCCGCTGTCGGTGAGGTGCGCGAATCCCGCGCCCGGGTTGTCCGAGCCGGGGAGCACGCCGAAGACGGCGAGCATGCCGATGACGACGAAGGCGCCGATGGCGACGACCTTGATGCCGGCGAACCAGAACTCGAACTCGCCGTACGAGGCGACCGAGCCGAGGTTGGTCGCGGTCAGCACCACCATCACGATGAGCGCCCAGCCCCACTGGGGCACGGCCGGGACCCAGCTCTCCAGGATCTTGGCACCGGCGGTCGCCTCGACGGCCAGGACGACGACCCAGAAGAACCAGTAGAGCCAGCCGATGCTGAAGCCGGCCCAGCGGCCGAGCGCCACGTCCGCGTAGGCGGAGAAGGAGCCGGAGGACGGCCGGGCGGCGGCCATCTCGCCGAGCATCCGCATCACGAAGACGACCATGGCGCCGACGAGTGCGTACGAGAGCAGGATGGCGGGACCGGCGGCCGCGATGCCGGATCCCGAGCCGACGAAGAGGCCGGCACCGATCACTCCGCCGATGGCGATCATCGACAGGTGGCGGTTCTTGAGCCCGGCCTTGAGACCATCGGAGGACTGCGGAACATCGGCCGTACCGGCCTTTCCGCCTTCCTTCTCCAGGGTCGGCTGCGTGTTCATGAACGCTTCCTAACGTGTGGGGGACGCTCGGGTCGCGAGCCCGAGCATTGAACACTGTCAGCGGGGGTGATCGGAAGACCCCATTCCGGATCGTTGTACGGGCGACCTCGCGAGAGTCGAAGGTCCGTACCAGGTCGGGTGAAGGTCCCGACCCCGCTGCCTGCTACCCGGCCCCTGACGTGCCACACTCGGCACCATGCGCGTCTACATCGGTTCCGACCACGCCGGCTTCGAGCTCAAGAACCACCTCGTCGAGTGGCTCACCGCACACGGCCACGAGGCCGTCGACTGCGGTCCCCACATCTACGACGCCCTCGACGACTACCCGCCGTTCTGCCTGCGTGCCGCCGAGAAGACGGCCGCCGACCCGGACAGCCTGGGCATCGTCATCGGCGGCTCCGGCAACGGCGAGCAGATCGCCGCCAACAAGGTGAAGGGGGTCCGCGCCGCCCTCGCCTGGAGCGAGCAGACCGCCGCCCTCGGCCGCGAGCACAACAACGCCAACGTGATCTCCGTCGGCGGCCGGATGCACACCCGGGAAGAGGCGACCAAGTTCGTCGAGATCTTCCTGAACACCCCGTACTCCGGTGACGAGCGTCACACCCGCCGCATCGACATGCTGTCGACGTACGAGACCACCGGCGAGCTCCCCCCGATCCCGGCGCACCACCCGCAGGAGCCGACCGCCTGATGCCCGAGGGGCACACCATCCACCGGCTGGCCGCCGACCACCGCGAGCGGTTCGGCGGCCGGCCCGTGCGCGTCTCCAGCCCCCAGGGCAAGTTCGCCGACTCGGCGGCCCTGCTCGACGGCGCCGTCCTGGAGACCACCGAGGCCCACGGCAAGCACCTCTTCCTCGGCTTCGGGGACGGGGAGTGGATCCACATCCACCTGGGCCTCTTCGGCAAGGTCGCCTTCGGCGACGCCCCGGCCCCGCCGCCCACGGACACCGTCCGGCTGCGCCTCGCCAACCCCGAGGCGTACGTCGACCTGCGCGGCCCCACCACCTGCGCGCTGATCACGGACGGCGAGAAGCAGGCGATACACGACCGGCTCGGCCCCGACCCCCTCCGCGCGGACGACGACCCGGGCAAGGCCTGGCGCCGCGTCTCGAAGTCCCGGACGACCATCGCCGCCCTCCTCATGGACCAGAAGGTCATCGCCGGCGTCGGCAACGTCTACCGCGCCGAAGTCCTCTTCCGGCACGGCATCGACCCCTACCGCGCCGGCAAGGACCTCACGCCGGGGGAGTGGGACGCGATCTGGACCGACCTCGCCGCGCTGATGCGCGAGGGCGTCCGCCTCAACCGCATCGACACCGTCCGCCCCGAGCACACCCCCGAGGCCATGGGGCGCCCGCCCCGCGTCGACGACCACGGCGGCGAGGTCTACGTCTACCGCCGCACGCACCAGCCCTGCCACATCTGCCACGGCGAGATCCGCACCGCCGACCTCGCCGCCCGCAACCTCTTCTGGTGCCCCACCTGCCAGGTCCGCTAGGGCCTGTCGTCACCTTCCCGTCTGCCCCACGACGCCCGGCACGCTAGAACCCGTGCGGCAGCCACGGCGCGACCGGCGACCCGAACGCCACCGACGCCTCGACCAGCGCCCCCGCCCGCACCTCCCGCACCCGCCCGGCCGCCGCCAGCGACACCAGCGACGTACCGCCCAGGTACGCCGCCCCCAACTCCCGCACGGTCAGCGCGAGATCGGCCGCGTCCCCGGTCCGCACGCAGCTCGCCCCCTTCGCGTCACCGGTCAGCCGCCAACGCCCCGCGTTCCACGGACAGAACGCGTCCTCCACCTCGAACACCACGTCCACCGGAGCCTGGTACATCCGCGCCTCCAGCGCCGCGCCCACGTCCACGATCCGGAGGAACAGCCCCTCCCGCGACGTCGCCTCGCACCGCCGCGCGTCCGTCACCAGGTGCCGCCAGGCGCCGTCCACGGGACTGCTCCGGATCCGCACCGACGACGTCAGGTCCACCGAGCACAGGAACCGCCACAGCGCCGCCTCCGCCACCGGGTCGAGCGCGAGCACCTGCTGCACCACCACGGAGCCGTCCGCCCCCGCGAAGGACCAGTTCGGCCTGATCGCGTAGTGCGTGAAGCCCACGACCTCACCGCCCCGCTCCGCGAGCACGCACAGCCGCGGCGAGGACCCCTCGCGCTCCGACTCCGGATCGAGCAGCGGCAGCCGCTCCCAGCCCGGCCCCCGGGCCACCATCCCCGGCCGCAGCGGCACCAGCCGGGCGTACACCTCCTCGCACGCCGCCGAGGACTCCACCAGGTCCGCCTGCCGCAGCGCCACCCCGTCCGTGCCGTCCGGCACCGCGAGCCGCACCCGGTTCGTGTCGATCGACGCGTGCTCGGTCCACGTCGCGGCACCGTAGCCGAACCGCCCGTAGATCGCCGGCTCGGAGGCCGTCAGCACGGCCAGCGGCTCACCCGCCGCCCGTACGTCGTCGAGCTGCCGCCGCATCATCGAGGTCAGGATCCCGCGCCGCCGGTGCGTGCCCGCCACGCTCACCATCGTCACCCCGGCCGCCGGTACGAGCGCCCCGCCCGGCACCGCCAGCCGGAACGAGAACGCGCCCGCCGTCCCCACGCACAGGTCCCCGTCCCAGGCGCCGAGCGACCGCTCGCACTCCGTCAGGTCCCGCCACAGCTCCCGCGCGTCCGGCGGCTCGTGCAGCCCCCCGAACGCGAGGTCGAGCACCCCGAACCAGCGGTCCCAGTCGTTCGGGTCGAGGACCCGGAGTTCCGTCGTCATATGCCATCGATATCAGCGGCGCCCGCCCGGGGCGACCCGATTTCGCGCACATTGTCACCGGGGTACCCCTGCGCGATGCCGGACCGTGTGGATAGGGTCCAGGCCAATGGGACACCGCGCCGGAGTGAACACGTACGCGGCCCGGATGCGCAGGCGCGCCCGCCGGGCCCGCGTCGCGCTGCGCAAGTCAGGCGTCGACTACTTCCGCGGGGACGGCTCCGACCGGCTCGCCTTCGCCGGACTCCTCCTGATGATCCCGGCCATCGCCTGCGGCACGATCCTCAACCCCGTCTGGTGCGCGCCGTCCGCGCTCGTCCTGCCCATCGTGGCCGGCGGGCTGCTGCTGCGCCCCGCCAGCCTGCTCGGCCTCTACGCCACCGCCGCCGGCGCCCTCATCGTCGAGTCCGTCGTCCTCGGGCCGTACACCCAGGGCCCCGCCAGGGTCACCCCCGGCACGGTCCTGGTCGTCGCCGCCTGCGGCCTCTTCGGACTGCTCATCGCCCAGTTCCGGGCCCGGGTCGGCGTGCCCTGGCGGCGCGGCGGCACCATGCTCTTCGACCTGCGCGAACGCATCCGCGTCCAGAGCGCCCTGCCCCGCCTCCCGAAGGGCTGGCACCGCGAGATGGCGCTCCGCCCGGCCGGCGGCCAGTCCTTCTCCGGCGACTTCGTCGTCGCCGCCCGCACCCACGGCGGCCGGACCCTGGAAGTCGTCCTCACCGACGTCTCCGGCAAGGGCATGGACGCGGCCTCCCGCTCCCTGCTGCTCTCCGGCGCCTTCGGCGGCCTCCTCGGCTCGCTCCCGCCGCACGGCTTCCTCCCCGCCGCCAACGGCTACCTGCTCCGGCAGAACTGGGACGAGGGCTTCGCCACCTCGATCCACCTCGTCCTCGACCTGGAGTCCGGCGACTACGAGCTCTACTCCGCCGGCCACCTGCCCGCCCTCCAACTCCACGCGGGCAGCGGCCGCTGGGAGGAGAAGGCCGCCGAAGGCCCCCTCCTCGGCGTCTACGACGGCGCCGAGTTCCACCCCGTCAAGGGCTCGCTGCACCCCGGCGACGTCCTCATGCTCTTCACCGACGGCCTCGTCGAGGCCGCCGACCGGGACATCGCCGAGGGCATCGACCGGCTCACCGGCGAGGCCGACCGCTGCGTCGCCGACGGTTTCGAAGGCGTCGCCTGGGACCTCATCGAGGCCGTCGCCAAGGACGTCAACGACGACCGCGCCCTCCTCCTGCTCTCCCGCCCCGCCTGAGCGGCAACTCCCCCGGGGCGAAGTGATCTTCTCCACGACGATTCGTCACCCGGCAGCGAGGGCAGGGGGGTTGGTGGCACGATGGAGGCAGCGGGGGGTGTTCCGGGACACGGGCTCCCTGGTGGGCAACGTGGGACCGACCGAGGGTGTGATCAGTTGTGGCCATTTCACTGTCTGTGGTGTTGCTTTTGGCAATCATCCTGGTGGTGCTGATCCGCGGGGGGAACCTCAAGGGCGGTCCGGCCGTCGTCGCCGTCCTCTTCGGCTTCTTCCTCGCCTCCACCGGCATGGCCGACGACATCCAGCGATTCCTGGACTCGATAACGCAGACGGTCGCGTCCATCAAGTTCTGAAC
>NZ_JBHJQI010000254.1:0-6073 GCF_042262805.1 Streptomyces sp. NPDC056361 | reverse complement strand
GGTCCGGGTGCTTCACCCCCCTGAGGGACCCGCCGCATCCGGTCCCCGCCGTTCCCGGACCCCGACGCCCGCCCGGCCACGAAGAGAGAACCGCCGCACCTCATGGTCACCCCCGAGCTGATCTCCCCGCGTTCCCCGCGTGTCGTCGCCGCCCGGCGGCTCGCCAAGCGCAACTTCCGGGGCAAGGACCGCCTCTTCATCGCCGAGGGCCCGCAGGCCGTCCGCGAGGCCGTCGAGCACCGCGGCTCCACCGGCGAGCCCACCCTCGTCGAGCTCTTCACCACCGTCGAGGCCGCCGAGCGCTACGCCCCGATCATCGAGGCCGCGCTCGCCTCCGGCGCCCGCGTCCACCACGCCTCCGACGCCGTCCTCGCCGAGGTCTCCCAGACCGTCACCCCGCAGGGCATCGTCGGCGTCTGCCGGTTCCTCGACTCCCCGTTCGAGGAGATCGTCGCGGCCCGGCCCAAGCTCGTCGCCGTCCTCGCCCACGTACGCGACCCCGGGAACGCCGGCACCGTGCTGCGCTGCGCCGACGCGGCCGGCGCCGACGCCGTCGTCCTCACCGACGCCTCCGTCGACCTCTACAACCCCAAGTCCGTACGGGCCTCCGTCGGCTCCCTCTTCCACCTGCCGGTGGCCGTGGGCGTCCCCGTCGAGCAGGCCGTCGCCGGGCTGAAGAGCGCGGGCGTGCGGATCCTCGCCGCCGACGGAGCGGGCCAGGACGACCTGGACGACGAACTCGACGCCGGCACCATGGGCGGCCCCACCGCCTGGATCTTCGGCAACGAGGCCTGGGGACTGCCCGAGGAGACCAGGGCGCTCGCCGACGCCGTCGTCCGCGTCCCGATCCACGGCAAGGCCGAGAGCCTCAACCTCGCCACCGCCGCCGCGGTCTGCCTGTACGCCTCCGCCCGCGCCCAGCGCACCCGAACCTCCGCCTGAAGGGTCCATTCCGCCCCTCTCGCCCAGTAGAGTGACGCACTCGGGGGCCCACTGCGCTACACGGAGGGGTGGGGTACGGGGATGACGGTCGGCACGGACAGTCCCGCACAGGCACGGAGCGCCGCGCCGCACGCCCCGGAGCCGCCCGGCCCCGCACCGGACGCGCCCGATCCCGCGGCGACCGCCGGTTTCGCCGCCGATCCCGCGGCAGCGGCCGGTTTCGTCGGCCTCGCCCCCGACGACCTGCCCGACGGTCTCGTCATCGCCGACGAGACCGGCCGGATCGTCTGCTTCAACGCCGCCGCGAGCCGCATCACCGCCGTCCCCGGCGGCCGCGCCCTCGGCCTGCCGCTCGACGAGGCGCTGCCCCTCGAAGACCTCAAGGGACGCCGCTGGTGGGCGCTGACCGACCCGTACGGCGGCCTCGCCATCCGCCGCGGCCAGCCCGAGCGCAACCTGCTGCTCCCCGGCGGCCGAGAGGTCCTCGTCTCCGCCCGGTACATCCGGGAGCACCCCACCGGGCCGGTCCGCCGGGTCGTGGTCTCGCTCCGCGGCACCGACGCCCGGCGCCGCACCGAGCGCAGCCACGCCGAACTCATCGCCACCGTCGCCCACGAACTGCGCTCCCCGCTCACCTCGGTGAAGGGCTTCACCGCCACCCTCCTCGACAAGTGGGAGAGGTTCACCGACGAGCAGAAGCGCCTCATGCTGGAGACCGTCGACGCCGACGCAGGCCGCATCAAGCGGCTCATCGCCGAACTCCTCGACATCTCCCGGATCGACTCGGGCCGGCTCGAAGTGCGCCGCCAGCCCGTCGACCTCGCCGCCGCGATCGGCCGCCACATCCAGGTCCACACCACCGGCGGCCAGCCCCCGGGCCGCTTCTTCGTCCGGATCAGGCCCCAGCTGCCCGCGCTCTGGGCCGACCCCGACAAGATCGACCAGATCCTCGGCAACCTCCTCGAAAATGCGGTGCGCCACGGCGACGGAACCGTCACCATCGAGGTGGCACCCGCCACGGCGGGCGAGGACGGAGAAGAGGGGACGGAGGTCACCGTGAGCGACGAGGGACCCGGCATCCCCGAGGCGTCGATGAACCGCGTCTTCACCCGCTTCTGGCGGGGCAGCAAGCGCGGCGGCACCGGACTCGGCCTCTACATCGTCAAGGGCGTCGTCGAGGCCCACGGCGGCACCATCACCGTCGGACGCGGCCCCCGGGGCGGGGCCGAATTCCGATTTATCCTGCCCGTCGGCACCCCGGCCCACCTCCTCTGACGTCTCAGCCAGCGAGACCGTACGAGATCAGAGGCCGCCCGGGTCGCCCACGGGCTCATTCGCGTCCCCGCGCCCCGTTAGACTCGTCCTTTGGCACGTTTGCGCCCTTGACGTCGAGCGGGGCCGCCCAGCCAGCCAACGGAAGCACGGGAAGAGATGTCCGCACCCAATAAGTCGTACGACCCGGTTGAGGTCGAGGCACTGAAACCGGAAGAGATCGAGCGCATGCGGGACGAGGCGCTCGCCGCCTTCGCCGCCGCGGGCGACCTCGACGCGCTCGCACAGGCGAAGACCGCGCACACCGGTGGCACCTCGCCGCTGGCGCTCGCCAACCGCGAGATCGGCGCCCTGCCCCCGCAGGCCAAGGCCGCCGCCGGAAAGATCGTGGGCCAGGCCCGCGGCGCCGTCTCCAAGGCGCTCGCCGCCCGCCAGGCGGAGCTCGAGGCCGAACGCGACGCCCGCGTCCTCGTCGAGGAGGCCGTCGACGTCACCCTGCCGTACGACCGCGTCCCGGCCGGCGCCCGCCACCCGCTGACCACGCTCATGGAGCGCGTCTCCGACGTCTTCGTCTCCATGGGGTACGAGGTCGCCGAAGGCCCCGAGGTCGAGGCGGAGTGGTTCAACTTCGACGCCCTCAACTTCGTGCCGGACCACCCGGCGCGCCAGATGCAGGACACCTTCTTCGTCCAGGGCCCCGAGGGCACCACGGGCGACGAGTCCGGCGTCGTGCTGCGGACCCACACCTCGCCGGTCCAGGCCCGCACGCTCATCGACCGGGAGCCCCCGGTCTACGTCGTGTGCCCCGGCCGCGTCTACCGCACCGACGAGCTCGACGCCACGCACACCCCGGTCTTCCACCAGATCGAGCTGCTCGCCGTCGACGAGGGCCTCACCATGGCCGACCTCAAGGGCACCCTCGACCACATGGTCCAGGCGCTCTTCGGCCCGGACATGAAGACCCGGCTCCGCCCGAACTTCTTCCCCTTCACCGAGCCGTCCGCCGAGATGGACATGCTCTGCTACGTCTGCCGCGGCGAGTCCGTCGGCAACCCGGAGCGCCCCTGCCGCACCTGCGGCAGCGAGGGCTGGATCGAGCTCGGCGGCTGCGGCATGGTCAACCCGAAGGTGCTGATCGCCTGCGGCGTGGACCCCGAGAAGTACAGCGGATTCGCCTTCGGGTTCGGCATCGAGCGGATGCTGATGTTCCGCCACAACGTGGAAGACATGCGAGACATGGTCGAGGGTGACGTCCGGTTCACCCGGCCGTTCGGGATGGAGATCTGATGCGGGTCCCGCTTTCTTGGCTGCGGGAGTACGTCGACCTGCCGGCGACGGAGACCGGCCGCGACGTCCAGGCCAAGCTCATTTCGGCAGGCCTCGAAGTCGAGGCCGTCGAGCAGCTCGGCGCCGGCCTGACCGGCCCGCTGGTGGTCGGCAAGGTCCTCACCATCGAGGAACTGACGGAGTTCAAGAAGCCCATCCGCTTCTGCACCGTCGACGTCGGCCAGGCCAACGGCACCGGCGAGCCCCAGGAGATCATCTGCGGCGCGCGGAACTTCGCCGTCGGCGACAAGGTCGTCGTGGCCCTGCCCGGCGCCGTGCTCCCCGGTGACTTCCGGATCGCCGAGCGCAAGACGTACGGCCGGGTCTCCCGGGGCATGATCTGCTCCGGCGACGAGCTCGGCATGGGCAGCGACGGCACGCACGGCATCATCGTGCTGCCCCCGGAGCACGAGGTCGGCATCGACGCCACCGTCCTCCTGGAGCTGTTCGACGAGGTCCTCGACATCGCCGTCACCCCGGACCGGGGCTACTGCCTGTCGATGCGCGGCGTCGCCCGCGAGGCCGCCACCGCCTACGGCCTGCCGCTGCGCGACCCGGCGCTGCTCGACGTGCCCGCGCCGAACTCGTACGGCTACCCGGTCCAGGTCGCCGACCCGATCGGCTGCGACCGCTTCACCGCGCGCACCGTCGTCGGTCTGGCGCCCGAGGCCCGCTCCCCGATCTGGCTGCAGCGCCGCCTCCAGAAGGCCGGCATGCGCCCGATCTCGCTGGCCGTCGACATCACCAACTACGTGATGCTGGAGCTCGGCCAGCCGCTGCACGCCTACGACCGCAGCCGGCTCGACGGCCCCATCGGGGTCCGCCGCGCCGAGGCCGGCGAGAAGATCACCACCCTCGACGGGACCGTGCGCGTCCTGGACGCCGCGGACCTGGTCATCACCGACAACCGCGGCCCCATCGGCATCGCCGGAGTCATGGGCGGTGCCCACACGGAGATCGCCGACCCGGAGACCGACCCCGAGACCGGTTTCGTCACCGGCACCTCCGAGGTCGTCATCGAGGCGGCGCACTTCGACGCGATCTCGATCGCGCGCACGGCCCGCCGCCACAAGCTGTCCTCCGAGGCGTCCAAGCGCTTCGAGCGCGGCGTCGACCCGCAGGCCGCCGCCGCTGCCGCGCAGCGCACCGTCGACCTGCTCGTGCTGCTCGCGGGCGGCACGGCCGAGGCCGGCGTCACCGAGATCAGCGCGCCGTCCGCGCCGCGCACGATCGCCATGCCGGCGAACCACCCGGACCGGGTCGCGGGCGTCGACTACGGCCGCGAGACCGTCGTCCGCCGCCTCCAGGAGGTCGGCTGCGACGTCTACGGCCAGGACGAGCTCGTCGTCACCGTGCCGTCGTGGCGCCCCGACCTCAACGAGCCGAACGACCTCGCCGAAGAGGTCATCCGGCTGGAGGGCTACGAGAACCTGCCCTCCACGCTGCCCAAGCCCCCGGCCGGCCGCGGACTCACCGAGCGCCAGCGCACCCACCGCCGCGTGGGCCGCGCCCTGGCCGGCGCCGGTTACGTCGAGGCGCTGAACTACCCGTTCATCGGCGAGCAGGCGCTCGACCAGCTCGGCCTGGACGCGGACGACGCCCGCCGCCGCGTCGTCACCCTCGTCAACCCGCTCTCCGACGAGGAGCCCGCGCTCCGCACGACGCTGCTCCCGGGCCTGCTCGGCGCGCTCCGTCGCAACGACAGCCGCGGCAGCCACGACCTGGCGCTCTTCGAGACCGGTCTGGTCTTCCGGCCGGGCGACCAGCCGGGCGTCGCCGTCCGCCTGGGCGTCGACCGCCGCCCCACCGACGAGGAGATCGCCGTCGTCAACGCCGCGCTGCCCCGGCAGCCGCGTCGTGTCGCCGTCGTCCTCGCCGGTGCGCGCGAGCAGGCCGGCTGGTGGGGCAAGGGCCGTCCGTCCGACTGGGCGGACGCCGTCGAGGCCGGCCGGACCGTGGCCGCCGAGGCCGGCGTCGAGCTGATCATCAGCGCCGACCAGCACGCCCCGTGGCACCCGGGCCGCTGCGCCGCCTTCCACGTCGAGATCGACGGCGAGAAGGTCCTCGTCGGTCACGCCGGCGAACTCCACCCCCGGGTGGTCAAGGCGTACGGCCTCCCGGCCCGCAGCTGCGCGATGGAGCTCGACCTGGACCTCCTGGAGCAGGCGAACGAGGGCCCCCTGCGGGCTCCCCGTATCTCCGCCTTCCCGGTGGCCACCCAGGACGTCGCCCTGGTCGTCGCCGGCGAGGTCCCGGCCGCCGATGTCGAGGCCGCGCTGCGCGAGGGCGCGGGTGAACTCCTCGAGTCCATCCGGCTCTTCGACGTCTACACCGGCGACCAGCTCGGTGAGGGCACCAAGTCCCTGGCGTACGCCCTGAAGTTCCGCGCCACGGACCGCACCCTCACGGTCGACGAGGCCAGCGCCGCCCGCGACGCGGCCGTCGCCCTGGCATCGGAGCGCACGGGAGCCGTCCTGCGCGGCGCCTGATCACGCACACCCCAGGAGGGGGCCGGCCCGGACGACACCGGGCC
>NZ_JBHJQI010000253.1:0-6088 GCF_042262805.1 Streptomyces sp. NPDC056361 | reverse complement strand
CGGTCGACACGACGGGCGCCCCTTCGGCGTATCGGACGGGTCAGGACTCGAAGGTCGCGGCCAGTGCCTCGGCGAGGCCGGGCACCAGGTCGGGGCCGGTCAGCACCTCGGTCGCGGTGTCCTTCTCGCGCAGCCGGATCGCCGCCTCGCGACCGCCGCGGCGCAGCACCGCCACGGTCATCCGGACCTCCTGGCGGTCGGGGTGTCCGGCCACCCACTTGGCGAGCTGCTTCTCGCTCAGCCCCTGCGGCACCTGGGCCTCCGCCGACGGGGGCAGCATGAGCCGCTCCACGGTCAGGGCGCAGCCGGCCACGGCGTCGGGCCAGGCGATCGTGCCGAGGAACTCGTCGAGGGCCTTGCCGCGCGGCAGCTTGTCCTGCTCGATCGGGGTGTAGGCGGTGGCGTCGTCGCCGAGGCCGAGCTGGGAGGCGAGCCGGGGCTCGCTGGCGCGCAGCCGTGCGGTGTCGACCAGGGCGAACAGGCGGGCGGGCTGGTCCCAGCCGAGGCCCGACGCGTACTCGTCGATCTCGAGCACCGCGCGGGTGAGGGGGCTGGTGGCCATCGGGGGGCCGGAGGGGGAAACGTTGGACATGACCAATATCCTGCCTCGTCTTCCCCTGAAGACGGGAACTAGGTAAAGCCTCAGTAAGTTGCATCAGTGGGCTCTACGATCGCGGGGCCTGCTTTCAGACGCATCAACATCGAGGGGCGCACGTTGGCTTTCCAGATGCCGGACCGCGGCGGGAGCCCGTCCGGGCCAAGGATGAGAGTCGGCCGGCCGTCCCGGCGGGCCCGTACCCTGCTCATGACGCTCGGCGTGCTGGCCGTCCTGGCCATGGCGTTCGTCATGTTCGCCGGGTTCTGGACGGACTGGCTCTGGTACCGCTCGGTCAAGTACTCGTCCGTGTTCACGACGACGCTGTGGACCAAGATCGGTCTCTTCGCGGTGTTCGGTCTGCTGATGGGGCTCGCCGTCGGCCTGAACATCTGGCTGGCGTACCGCCTGCGGCCGCCGCTCAGCGCGATGTCCCTGGAGCAGCAGAGCCTCGACCGCTACCGGATGGGTCTCGCCCCGTTCAAGAAGTGGGTGCTGCTCGCGGTCACCACCCTGGTGGCCCTGATCGCCGGCGCCTCCGCCTCCGGGCAGTGGCGGACCTGGCTGATGTGGGTCAACGGGGTGAAGTTCGGGCAGAAGGACCCGCAGTTCGACCTCGACGTGTCGTTCTACGCCTTCGACCTGCCCTGGTACCGCTTCCTCCTCGCCTTCGGCTTCGCCGCCGCCGTCCTGTCGCTGATCGCCGCCGCGCTCACCCACTACCTGTACGGCGGACTGCGGATCACCAGCCCCGGTGCCCGCGCGACCGCCGCCGCCACCGGCCACCTCTCGGTGCTCCTCGGCGTCTTCGTGTCGCTGAAGGCCGTGGCGTACTGGCTCGACCGGTACGGCCTGGCGGTGAAGTCCAGCGACTTCAAGGCGACCGGCAACTGGACGGGCCTGCGGTACGTCGACGCCAACGCGTACCTGCCGGCGAAGACGATCCTGTTCTGCATCGCCGCGATCTGCGCCGTGCTGTTCTTCGCGACGCTCTGGCGCCGCACCTGGCAGCTGCCGGTGATCGGCTTCGGCCTGATGGTGCTCTCCGCGATCCTGATCGGCGGCCTCTACCCGGCGATCGTGCAGAAGTTCCAGGTCCAGCCGAACGAGCAGGCCAAGGAAGCGCCGTACATCCAGAAGAACATCGACGCGACCCGCAAGGCGTACGCGATCGACTCGACGAAGCCCGAGAACTACTCGGGCAAGTCGACGGTCAAGGCCAAGGACCAGCTGCGCACGGACGCCGACACGGCGGCCGCCTACCGCATCCTCGACCCGAACATCGTGTCGCCGACGTTCCAGCAGCTGGAGCAGAAGCGGAAGTACTACCAGTTCCCGACGACCCTGGACGTGGACCGCTACCAGGGCAAGGACACCGTCGTCGGCCTGCGTGAGCTCAACATCAAGGGCATCCCGAAGCGGAACTGGATCAACGACCACTTCACCTACACCCACGGCTACGGCGCGATCATGGCCTCGGGCACGCAGACGGACGCCAACGGCTCCCCGGTCTTCACCGAGTCCGGACTGCCGACGACCGGCTCGCTCGGCACGTACCAGCAGCGGATCTACTACGGCGAGAAGACCGACCAGTACTCGATCGTGGGCGGCCCGCAGAAGGAGCTGGACTACGAGGAGACCGGCGAGAAGACCACCAGCTACAAGGAGAAGAGCGGCGTCAGCCTCTCCAGCACCTTCAACCGCGCCGCGTACGCGGTGGCCTTCAGCGAGCCGCAGATCCTCTACTCGGGTGCCATCGGCGACGGCTCGCGGATCCTCTACAACCGCACGCCCAAGGAGCGCGTCGAGGCCGTCGCGCCGTGGCTGACCATCGACGGCGACGCCTACCCGGCGGTCGTCGACGGCCGGATCCAGTGGATCGTCGACGCCTACACGACGACCAACGGCTACCCGTACGCCTCGCGCACCACGCTCGGCGACACCACCGCCGACTCGCTGACCGTCGGCAACCAGCAGCGCACGGTCGTCGCCCAGCAGAACCAGGTCAACTACATCCGCAACTCGGTGAAGGCCACCGTCGACGCCTACGACGGCACGGTGAACCTCTACGAGTGGGACACCCAGGACCCGGTCCTCAAGACCTGGATGAAGGCCTTCCCGGACACGGTCAAGCCGAAGTCCGCCATCAAGGGCGACCTGATGGGGCACCTGCGCTACCCGCAGGACATGTTCAAGGTCCAGCGCGAGCTGCTGACCCGCTACCACGTCACCGACCCCGCGCAGTTCTACAGCGGCTCGGACGCCTGGCAGGTGCCGGACGACCCGACCAACAAGGACGGCAACGCGGTCCCGCCGTACTACCTGAGCATGAAGATGCCCGGGGACACGGCGCAGCGCTTCTCGCTGACGACGACGTTCACGCCGAACGGGCGGCCCAACCTGGGTGCGTTCATGGCGGTCGACGCCGACGCCACCAGCAAGGAGTACGGCCGGCTGAGACTGCTGCGGGTCACCGAGGACGTGCCCGGCCCGGCGCAGGTGCAGAGCAAGCTCAACGGCCTGCCCTCCGTGGCCACGTTCGTCCGGGACATGAAGGGCGCCGACTCGGACATCCAGTACGGCAACCTGCTGACCGTCCCGCTCGACGGCGGCTTCCTGTACGTGGAGCCGGTGTACGCCCAGGGACGCAACGCGCTGTACCCGCTCCTGAAGAAGGTCGCCGTGTCGTACGTGGACGCGGACCAGCCGGACGGTGACACGACCAAGGACACCACGGTGTTCGAGGACAACCTCACCGCGGCGCTCAACGCGGTCTTCGGGGTGGAGGCGCCGACGCCGCCGACGACCCCGCCGGGCACCACCAAGCCGCCCGGGACCACCCCGCCGCCGGCGTCGAACGACGCCGCGCTCCAGCAGGCGATCTCCGACGCCCAGAAGGCGTACGACGCCGGCGAGGCCGCCCTGCAGAAGGGCGACTGGACCGCGTACGGCAAGGCGCAGGAGGACCTGCAGGAGGCCCTCCAGCGGGCCGCGGACGCCGGGGCGAAGCTCAAGACGAGCCCGTCGGGCGGCTGACCTGAGGGTTTCCACCCCGCGTCGTGGTACTGTTGGTTCACCGACGCGGGGTGGAGCAGCTCGGTAGCTCGCTGGGCTCATAACCCAGAGGTCGCAGGTTCAAATCCTGTCCCCGCTACTCAGAGGACAAGGGCCCGGATCCATAAGGATCCGGGCCCTTGTCGTGTGTCGGCGTGCCGGGGGGTGCCGAAGAGCGGTAGGGAAGGGGCGAGTTGGCATGAGGCGTGTTTGACTTGTCTCTCTGTGGGCATGTCGACAAAACGCTGAGTGACCTCACTGGCTGCGGTATACCAGGTGTGCTCGGGTTGCGGGTGGTGCGACGATGGTATTTATGGGGGACAGGGCAACTCTGTTGGAGACAGGGCGGTTTGTGCAGCGGCACGCCAGAAACGCCGCAGACGAGATCATCGAGGCAGTAGGGGCCGTCGATGCGGTCGTCGACACCACCGCCACGACCGGCGCCGGCACCACGGACGCCGACAACGAGACCGAGACCGAGACCGAGGCCCGGCACCGGCGTGCCGCCGAGCGAGGCGACCTCGCCGCGATGAGCGCCCTCGGCGCGCTGCTGCTGCGCCGCGGCGAGCTCGACGGCGCCGAGCCCTACCTGCGCGGCGCCACGGCCGAGGGGGACCGGGCCGCCGCCAACAACCTCGGCGTCCTGCTGCACCAGCGCGGGTACGCTGACGAGGCCGCCGGCTGGTGGCGGGTCGCCGCCGTCGCCGGCTCCGCGCCCGCCGCCCACGCGCTCGGCCGCCACCACCGCGAGCGCGGCGACGAGCCGGCCGCCGAGTACTGGCTCCGCCAGGCCGCCGAACAGGGCCACGCCCTCGGCGCCTACGCCCTCGCCGACCTCCTGGAGCACCGCAGCGACGTCGGCGCCGAGCGCTGGCTGCGCGCCGCCGCCGAACAGGGCCACCGCGAGGCGGCCTACCGGCTCGCCCTCGCCCTGGAGCGCCGCGCCACCGAGACCGTCCGCGGCCCGCACGAGACCGGCACCCGCCTCCGGGTGCCCGCGGGCGCGGGCCCCGACGCGGTCACCGGAGCCCCTCCGGTGGGGCCGGCCGTCGGCGAGCCCGGGGGCGAGCCGACCGAGGCCGAGCAGTGGTTCCGGCAGGCCGCCGCGCGCGGACACCGGCGGGCCGCGCTCCACCTCGGCGCGATCCTGGAGCACCGCGGCGAACTCAAGGAGGCCGGCCGCTGGTACCTGAGCTCCGCCAAGGAGGGCGAGGCCAAGGCCGCCTGCGCCCTCGGCTTCCTGCTGCGCGACGCGGGCGACGAGGAGAGCGCCGCCGTGTGGTGGCTGCGCGCCGCCCAGGACGGCGACGGCAACGCCGCCAACGCCCTGGGCGCCCTGCACGCCGCCCGGGGCGAGCAGCAGACCGCCGAGCGCTGGTACCGGGCCGCGATGGACGCCGGCGACGTCAACGGCGCCTACAACCTCGGGCTGCTCTGCGCCGCCCAGGACCGCATCCCGCAGGCCGAGCAGTGGTACCGCCGCGCCGCCTACGCGGGCCACCGCGAGGCCGCCAACGCGCTCGCCGTGCTGCTGCTCCAGGCCGGCGACGCCAACGGCGCCGAGCCCTGGTTCTCCAAGGCCGCCGAAGCCGGCAGCGTGGACGCCGCCTTCAACCTGGGCATCCTCCACGCCGGCCGCGACGACGACCGCACGGCCCTGGTCTGGTACGAGCGGGCCGCCGCCGCCGGGCACACCGAGGCCGCCCTCCAGGTCGGCATCGCCGCGCTCCGGGACGGCGACGAGCGGACCGCCGAGCGGCACCTGCGCTGCGCGGCCGGCGGCGGCAGCGCCGAGGCCGCCTTCCGGCTCGCCTCGGTACTCGACGCGCGTCGCCCCGAGCCCGGCCCCGCCGTGCTCGGCGCGCCCCGCGAGGAGAAGTCCGAGTGCGAGGAGTGGTACGAGCGGGCCGCCCAGCAGGGGCACCGCCGCGCCCAGGTGCGGGTCGGGATGCTGGCCGCCGGGCGCGGCGACCTCGCCGAGGCCGACCGCTGGTACCGCGAGGCGGCGGAGGCGGGCAGCCGCAACGGCGCCTTCAACCTCGGCCTGCTCCTCGCCCGCGAGGGCAGCGAGCGCGAGGCCGCCCTCTGGTGGACCCGGGCCGCCCGGGCCGGCCACGGCCGCGCCGCGCTCCGGCTCGCGCTGCTCGCGGCGCGCCGCGGCGAGCTCACCGAGGGCCGCCACTGGTGTGCCCGCGCGGTGGAGCTGGGCCCGGCCGAGGTCGCCGAGCGGGCGGCCCGGCTCAGCGAGGCGCTGCACCAGGAGCTCACCGCGTAGCGCTTCGCCGCAATGAATTTGCGCTGGTGACGGGGGACCCGTAAGGTTGGGTTCACCGACGCGGGGTGGAGCAGCTCGGTAGCTCGCTGGGCTCATAACCCAGAGGTCGCAGGTTCAAATCCTGTCCCCGCTACTCAGTAGCAACGAAGGCCCGGATCCGATCA
>NZ_JBHJQI010000252.1:0-6127 GCF_042262805.1 Streptomyces sp. NPDC056361 | reverse complement strand
GCCAAGCGCACCCTCGCGAACACCAAGGCGAAGGCCGCCCAGACCGCGCGCGAGCAGGCCGTCGCCGCGCTCCAGGCGAAGCAGGCCACCGCGGCCCGCGCCGCCGCCCTCGAAGCCGCGGCCACCGCCGCCGAGGGCACCGCGGCCGCCGCCGAGAGCCGGGCCGCCGCCACGGCGGCCCGTACGGCCGCGACCCAGGCCGCCACGGCCGCCACCGCCGCGCAGACCGCGGCGGACGAGGCCACGGCCGCCGCCGTCACCGCACGCACGGCCGCCACCACGGCCGAAGGCGCCGCCGAGCGGGCCCAGGCGTCCGCGGGCGCCGCGTGGTCGGCGTACTACACCTCCGTCGGCGCGGCCTCCACCGCGCACGCCGCCGCCGCCGTCGCGCTCGACGCGTCGCAGGACGCGGCGATCCGCGCGGACAACGCCGCCACCGCGTCGGAGAACGCCACCGCTCTCGCCGAGAAGGCCGAGCAGGAGTCGATCGCCGCCGGCACCAGTGCCGCCGAGGCCCTGAAGTCGGCCGCGACCGTGGTGGGCCGGGCGTACGCCGCCGGCCAGGCCGCGCTCGCCGCCCGCGACAGCGCCAAGGCCGCGGTCGCCGCCGCGAGCGACGCCATCACCATCGGCAGCCCGTACCAGGAGCGGGACAGCTCGGCCGCGTTCGCCGTGCTCGTCGGCCAGTCGTCGAAGACGATCGCCGAGCAGCAGGCCGCGGCCGCCGAGGCCAAGGCCGTACAGGCCGCGCAGGCCGCCGCGTCCGCGCAGCAGACCGCCGAGCAGGCCACCGGCGACGCGAAGCTCGCCGCCGAGGCCGCCGCCCGCGCAGCCTCGGACTCGGTCCGCGCCGTCGAGGCCGTCACCCGCGCCCAGGCGTCCGCCGTCGAGGCCACCACCGCGCAGCAGGGGGCGAAGGCCGCCTCCGACGCCGCCGCCGGCCACGCCGAGCAGGCCGGGAACGACGCCGCCTCCGCCCGCCTCACCGCGAACGAGGCGAGCAGCACCGCAACCGAGGCCGACCGCGAGGCCACCGACGCCGAGCGGCACGCCGCCGAGGCGAACGAGAAGGCCGGACGGGCCGGCGAAGCCGCCCAGGGCGCGCAGGACAAGGCGACCAAGGCGGAGCAGGAGGCCAAGGACGCCGAGACCAGGGCCGGCGACGCGGCGGGCGACAGCACCTCCGCCGAGGAGGCCGCGAAGCAGGCCGAGCAGCAGCAGCGCGAGACCAACGAGGCCGCCCACAAGGACGCGCTCGCCGAGGGCACCACGCCCGTCAAGGGCGGCGCGTCCAACTGGCCGGTCCTCGGTCAGCGCGAGGAGAAGATCCTCCTCGACGCGTGCGGCCAGACCTGTGTCGACGACTACCGGAAGGGCCTCGCGGCCGTCTCCGTGAACATCGTGGAGTGGGCGACCGCGAACGGCGGGCAGATCCTCTTCGATCGGCTCGACCCCGCCAAGGTCAAGGAGTGCCTGGCCGTCAGCCACGTCGAAGGCTGCCTGTGGGCGCTCGTCGACGTCCCCTCGTCCGCCGTGATCGTGGGCCGGATCCCGGCGCTCGCGCAGGCGATCGAGCAGGTCTCCACCGGCATGCGGAAGATCTTCGACGACGCCGACAAGGCCCTGCGTCGCCTCGACGAACTGACGGCCGTCATCAGTGACGTCCGCAGCACCCCGCGCCTCAACCGGTGCCTCGCCGGTGTCGCCCTGCACGCGGGCGGCGCCAAGACCAAGGCCGTCGCGATCCAGGGCCTCTCCGGCACGAACGACGACCTGGCCTCCGTCATCGGCGACCCCGCCTGGATCGGCTTCATGCCCCTGGGGCAGGCCAACACCCAGGACAAGGAAGCCGGTTACGCCTACCTGGACGCCTTCGCGGCCCAGAAGGCGATGCTCGAGGACGCCAACCGCCCGTACGCGATGAGCTCGTTCGACGACGGGATCACGCTGCACGCGCCGGACTTCGACGCGGACATCCGCGCCTACACGTACGGTCCGCAGGCGAAGCTGGCCGACCGCATCGGCCGGGACGGGCACACCAACGCCAGCGCCGAGGCGATCGCCAAGGCCCGGCAGATCACCGAGCAGAACCGCGGCAAGGACGGCTGGCACGACTTCGCGGCCGCGATGATGCTGCGGGACTCCAACGTCGACAACGACTGGTACCTCGGCGGCACCACGTCGTCCGACATCGCCTCCTACCTGCGGCACGGCGGCTTCCCCGCCGGGAAGATCACCGAGGGCACGCCCGAGTTCCGCGTCGAGGTCGAGAGCCTCAAGCAGTCCTGGGCCTCGTGCAACCACGCCGACCCCGTCGACCCGCGCAACGCCCTGAGCGAGGCCGTCTCGGTGGCCTCGGCCGAATGGGAGGCGGAGTACGCCGGTCAGGCCGCCCCGCGCACCCTGATCACGCAGGCCGAGGCGGACGCCTCGGCGGCGACCCGCAAGGCCACCGCCACCATGATCGAGGCCATCGGCCAGGCGTGGCGCGCCGACCAGATCCTGCGCTGGCAGAAGTACTGGCACGACCTCCTGGAGGGCGACCCGGACCACCTCTTCAAGCCGAAGCAGGCCCTCTTCGACCAGGCCAAGGCGGATCTCGCCAACGCCCGGGGCAAGGTCCAGGCACTGAGCGCCTCCGCCAAGGACCAGGCCACCGCCGCCAACGCCGCCGCCCAGCGCGCGGTGACCGCCCAGCAGCAGGCCTGGACGATCGCGGACGCCGCCGAGGTGCCGCGCGGCCGCGGCCTGATGTACGCCCAGCAGTCCGTGCAGGTCGCCCGCGCCTCGGGCGCCGCCGCGACGGCCGCCTCGAAGGCGACCGAGACGGCCCTGAACGCGGCCAACGCGACCGTGTCGACGTCCGAGGCGCTCCTCGCCCTGGCGAAGACCGAGGCGCACGCCGTCAACACCGAGTTCCGTCGCATCGCGGCGCAGGAGGCCGCCGCCCAGGCGAAGGCCGCCGCGGACAGCGCCGACGCCTACGCCACCTCGGCCGCGGCGAACGCCGACACCGCCAAGCGGGCCAAGGAGAAGGCCCTCGCGGAGGAGCAGGACGCCAAGAAGGCCGCGGCCGACGCGCAGGCGTCGCGTGCCGTCGCCGAGCTGGAGCGCGCCAACGCGGCGGCCTACCGGGCCACCGCCGAGCGCGAGCGTGACAAGGCGGCCGGCCACGAGGCCGACGCCGTCGCCCAGGGCCGTATCGCGAGCCAGGCCCGCGCCTCCGCCGAGACGGCCGGAGCCACGGCATCGGCCCGCAGGGGCGACGCCGAACAGGCGGAGCGCGACGCGGTCGCCGCCCGCGACAAGGCCCGTGAGGCCGAGCAGCGGCGGGATTCGCTGAACGCGAAGGCGGCGGCTCTGGAGGCCCACGCCATCGCCCAGGACGGTACGGACGCCGCCGACGCGGCCCGCACCGCGGCCACCGACGCCCGTTCCGCCGCGAACGAGGCGACCACGGCGGCCACCAGCGCGCGCGCTTCGGCGAACGCGGCCACGGCCGCGGCCACCAGTGCCCGTGAGGCGGCCACCAAGGCGGAGGGTTCCGCGGCCCGCGCCCGTGCGGCGTCCGACAGCGCGTGGGCGTCCTACTGGGTCGCGGCGGGTTCCGCCGCGGCGGCCCATGCGGCGGCGGCCGACGCCATCGACGCGTCGGAGGACGCGGCGGCCGACGCCAAGGGTGCCAAGGAGCAGTCGGAGAAGGCCTCCGCGGCGGCCAAGACGGCCAAGGAGGAGGCGGCCGGCGCCCGTGTCGAGGCGCTGCAGACCGCGTCCTGGGCGGCGACGACCGCGGGCAAGGCGCTCGCGGCCGTGCAGTCGTCGCTCGCGGCCCGCGACTCCGCGGCCGCGGTGAACAAGCCGGCGAACGAGGCGATCTCGCTCGGCGGCCCGTTCCAGGAGGCCGACAGCTCCGCCGCGTTCGCGGTGCTGACCGGTCAGCAGTCGCTGACGATCGCCCAGCAGCAGGCCGCGGCGGCCGCCGCCACGGCCCAGCAGGCCGAGGGGATCTCCGCCGAGGCGAAGGCCCTGGCCGAACAGGCCGACGCGGACATGAAGCTCGCCGCCCAGGCTTCCGCGGCCGCGGCGACCGACGCGTCCCGCGCGGCCAAGGCGTACCAGCGGGCCCAGGAGTCGGCGGCCCAGGCCGCCAAGGACGCCAAGGAGGCCCAGGCATCGGCCGGCCGCGCCGACGGCTACGCCATGGCCGCCGGAACCGCCGCGCTGGCGGCGGGGACGGCCGCGAACGACGCCGAGGCGGACGCCGCCGCGGCGGACGCGGCGGCCACCGAGGCGGAGAAGGACGCCGCCAACGCCCGCGCCGTCGCCACCAAGGCCGAGGAGGACGCCGCCAGCGCCCGCGCCACCGCCACCCAGGCGGAGACCGACGCCACGGCCGCCGAGAAGGCCGCGGCCGGTGCCCGGGAGGCGGCGGAGGAGGCCCAGGCCGCCGCCGACCGCACCGAGACAGACGGCAGCAACGAGCAGATCTCGCAGGGTGTCACCACCGGTATCGGCGGGGTGTGGGCGGTCCTCGACCACATCGAGTACATCGGCGAGCCGCAGAACGTCGTCAAGGACAACTGCAACCCGATCATCCACATCGGTGACTGCACGATCACCGCGACGGTCACGTACAAGTCGCACGTCGACCTGTACATGTGCCTGGCCGCGCCGGGCACGTACACCGGAAGCTGCCCGGACGCGGACACGACCTACCTCGGTCCGGACGTGTCGGAGCAGAAGACCGAGCGCATGTCGATCACGCTGTCGATGGTCGAGTTCAACTCGGGCATCGACCCGGTCGACATCCTGCTCGGCGACTTCATCGGCTGCGCCAAGTTGATCACCCCGGGTGTCAGCGGCGGCAGTTGGGGCGACTGCGCCTGGGCGGCGAGCTGGTTCGTCGCCGGCGCGCTGTTCAGGACGGCCAAGGCCGCGGTGACGGCGATGGACGCCGCGCTGAAGACGGGCATCGGCTTCACCGACGCCTGGCTGGCGCTCCGTTCCGTCGGTCTGACCGAGGCCGCGGTTCAGGGCATGGTCGCCCGCATCGTCCGCAAGCTCAACTCGGCCTGCGAGAAGGTCGAGAAGGTGACCTTCAAGGCCGCGTTCTTCGCCTCCGCGAGTGCGGGCAGCGGTGGCGCGACCGGTCCCGGCTGCTGGATCGGCGGCATCAACGGGCCCGGGTTCTGGGCAGCGGAGAACGAGGGCATGGAGGCCGCCGCGGCCGCGTACCAGATGCGGGTCACGGGCGGTGTGCCGGCGGGCTTCGTCTACAAGCTCAAGATGAAGTACCCGGTGGCGGGCCGTAAGGGCGAGTACGTGAAGCTCGACGGCTACCAGGACGGCAAGCTGATCGACGCGAAGTTCTGGGCCGACAGCGGTGTCATCGACCCCGTGACCGGCAAGTTCAAGTTCTTCGTGACCGCGCCGATCAAGGAGGCCAAGGCGCAGGTCGCCGGAGCCAAGTCGGCGGTCGACGACACGTACACGCCCATCGTGTACTACGTGAGTTCTCCGGAGGCGGCCACCGCATTCCGGCACATGGTCGCCGACACCCCCGAACTCGTGGGCCGGATCGAAGTCATCTACATGCCGTAGCATGCCCCGTCGATGAGGCCTTCCGGGAAAGTCCGCTTTCCCGGAAGGCCTCACCCTGATATTTCGGAAACACTCCGGTGAGGATCCATCAATGAGTCGCACATTGTTCGTGCTCCGCTATCGGGACGGTGAACCGGCGCCTCTCGACATGGAGCTCGTCCGGGACGTCCTGGAGCCGTACATCGTCTCCGCGGGCGCCGACCTCGCGGACGGGGTGCTGATCCGCACCGCGGACGGCCACGAGGTCGAGGTGGACGTCAACGACGTCTGCGTCTCCGTCAGCCGCTTCCCGTCCGGGCAGTTCTTCGACGTCCTGGCCCGGCTGGTCGACCGCCTCGGGGCGGCCGTCCTCTCGTCGGACCGGCCGGTGGTCATCCGCGAGGAGGGCGACCGGGCCGAGTTGTCCGAGGACATCCGTGAGGGCGCCGTCGTCGTCGCGACGACGGGACCGGCCTTGGAGGGTCACTTCACCGGCTCCTGACCGGGAGCCGGCCGGACGGCGAAGGGGGCCTCCCCGGTGCGTGGA
>NZ_JBHJQI010000251.1:0-6127 GCF_042262805.1 Streptomyces sp. NPDC056361 | reverse complement strand
CTGCCCGGCCCCTCTTGGCGTTCCCGCGCGCGACCCGACCGGGGCGCCGTGCTCAGCGGGCGTAGGCGCCGAGGCCGACGAGGCAGTAGACGTACTCGCTGACGGTGGTGCCGTTCATGGTGTAGCGGTGGGAGAAGGCGTACTGGGTCCTGGGGTTGGAGTTGCAGTTGTTCATGTCGGAGGTGAAGGGGAAGGTCTGGATGACCTTGTAGTGGGCGTCGGAGGCGGAGCAGGGGACTTCGTCGACGTCGGAGACGCTCTGGGCGGTGGTGGAGTCGGGGAGGGAGCCGTTGAGGCAGGTGCCCTTCTCGTAGGGGTCGGGCTCCTTCTCGGTGGGGGCGGCGGTGGGGTCGAGGCCGAGGCTGGGGAAGGGCGAGTAGGAGAAGGTCGGGACGGGGCCGGGGCCGCGGGAGCCGGGTGAGGTGTCCTCGTCGTGGTTCAGGAGGTAGGAGCCTCCGATGAGGGCGCCGATGACGCAGAGGGTGACGAGGCAGCCGAGGCCACCGGACTTCTTGGGTACGGCGGGGGTGCCGGCGACGGTGATGCGGAGGTGGACGGTCCCGTCGCCGAGGCGGGCGGCGACGAGTTCGCCGTGGCGGCAGGGCCGGACGGTGATGTGCGCGGGTCCCGAGGGCAGTTGGACGGACCGCCGGACCCTCACCGGCCCGCGGCACCCCGCCGGCCCGCGGCACCCCGCCGGTCCGCGGTCCCCCGTCGGTCCGCGGTCCCCCGCCCGTCAGCCGGTCGCCCGCTCCCGCAGCTCTCCCTTCACCACCTTGCCGCTCGCGTTGCGCGGGAGTTCGGCGACGAACTCGACCTGGCGGGGGACCTTGTAGTTGGCCATCTCGCGGCGGGACCAGGCGATGAGGTCGTCGGCGGTGACGCGGGAGCCGGGGCGGCGGACGGCGTAGGCCTTGCCGACTTCGCCGAGGCGGGGGTCGGGGACGCCGATGACGGCGACGTCGGCGATGTCGGGGTGGAGGCCGAGGAGCTGCTCGATCTCGGCGGGGTAGGCGTTGAAGCCGCCGACGATGAACATGTCCTTGAGGCGGTCGGTGATGCGCAGGTTGCCGGCGTCGTCGAGGACGCCGACGTCGCCGGTGTGGAGCCAGCCGTCGGCGTCGACGGCGGCGGCCGTCGCCTCCGGGTCCTCGAAGTAGCCGCGCATGACGTGGTGGCCGCGGACGAGGACCTCGCCGGTCGGGGAGAGCCGGACCTCGGTGTCGGGGATGGGGCGGCCGGAGGTGGTGGCGACGGTCGCGTCCGGGTCGTCGCGGCGGCACATGGTGACGATGCCGCTCGCCTCGGAGAGGCCGTACGCGGTGAGGACCGTGCCGACGCCGAGGTCGGTGCGGAGGCGTTCGACGAGCCGCAGGGGGACCACGGCCGCGCCGGTGACGACGAGGCGCAGGGAGGAGAGGTCGTGGGCGGCGCGGGCCGGGTGGTCGAGGAGGGACTGGTGGAGGGTGGGCGGGCCGGGGAGGACGGTGATGCGCTCGGCGGCGATGTTGGCGAGGACGGTGTCGACGGTGAAGACGGGCTGGGGGACGATCACCGCGCCGCGCATGAGGCAGGCGAGGATGCCGGCCTTGTAGCCGAAGGTGTGGAAGAAGGGGTTGACCACGAGGTAGCGGTCGCCCTCCCGGAGGCCGGCGAGCCCGGACCAGATCGCGTAGCAGCGCAGGGACTGGGCGTGGCCGATGACGGCGCCCTTGGGGCGGCCGGTGGTGCCCGAGGTGTAGATGATGTCGGAGGGATCGTCGGGGTCGATGGCGTCGGCGCGGGCGCGGACCCGGGCGGCGGGGATCCGGTCCCCCTCGGCGAGGAAGGCCTTCCAGGTCGTCCAGCCGGGTTCGTCGGGGGCGGTGTCGCCGAGGACCACGGCCTTCTCCAGGTGCGGGAGTTCGACGCCGGAGCGGCGCAGGGAGGCCACGTACGAGGTGCCGAGGAAGGTGCCGGTGACGAAGAGCAGGCGGGCCCGGGAGCGCTGGAGGACGTAGGCGGCCTCGGTGCCCTTGAAGCGGGTGTTCAGGGGGACGAGGACGGCGCCGGCGGTGACGGCGCCGAGGGCGGAGACGATCCAGTCGAGGGTGTTGGGGGCCCAGATCGCGACGCGGTCGCCGGCCCGTGTCCCGTTGGCGAGGCAGGCGGCGGCGGCCCGTTCGACGCGTTCGCCGAGTTCGGCGTAGGTGACGCGGACGCGTCCGTCGACGACGGCCTCGCGCGCCCCGTACCGTTCGGCCGCCGCCCGTACGAGACCGGGGATCGTGGCCCACTCCAGGTCACCGCGCATGTCCATACCCAACCTCCCTGTAGCTGACTATCCGTCAGATTAGAGGTAGCCTGACGCGCTGTCAGCAGTGCTGCCCCATGAGGAGGTTCGGTGCTCAAGGACGCCACGGCGATCGTCGGAATCGGTCAGACCGCCTTCGCCAAACACCTGCCCGAGACCGAGAGGGCCCTCGCCTGCCGGGCGATCCTCGCCGCCCTCGACGACGCCGGGATCGACCCGTCCGAGGTCGACGGCTTCGCCTCGTACACGATGGAGGAGACCGACGAGGTCGAGGTCGCCAAGGCGATCGGCGCCGGCGACGTCACCTTCTTCTCCAAGGTGGGGTACGGCGGCGGCGGCTCCTGCGCGACCGTCGGCCACCTCGCCGCCGCCGTCGCCACCGGACAGGCGAGCGTCGGCGTCGCCTGGCGGTCCAGGAAACGCGGCTCGGGCCCCCGCCCCTGGAAGAACACCGCCGTCCAGCTGCCCACCCCCGGCCAGTGGACCCGCCCCTACGGGCTGCTCCGCCCCGCCGACGAGATCGGCATGCTCGCCCGCCGCTACATGCACGAGTACGGCGCCACCCGCGACCACCTCTTCAACGTCGCCCTCGCCTGCCGCAACCGCGCCAACCAGAACCCCGCCGCGATCATGTACGAGCGCCCCCTGACCCGCGAGATGTACATGACCTCCCGCTGGATCAGCGAACCCCTCTGCCTCTTCGACAACTGCCTGGAGACGGACGGGGCCCTCGCCTGCGTGATCGTGAGCGCCGAACGGGCCCGCGACTGCCGGCAGAAACCCGTGTACGTCCACTCCGCCGCCCAGGGCCTGCCCGCCCAGCACCACGGCATGGTCAACTACTGGAACGACGACCCGCTCTCCGGACCCGCCTGGACCGCCGCCCGGCACCTGTGGAAGCAGGCCGACTTCGGCCCCCAGGACGTCGACGTCGCCCAGATCTACGACGCCTTCACCCCCCTCGTACCGCTCTCCCTGGAGGGCTACGGCTTCTGCGGCCGGGGAGAGGGCGCCGCGTTCACCGAGGGCGGCGCCCTGGAGATCGGCGGACGGCTGCCCCTCAACACCGGCGGCGGCGGACTGAGCGAGGCGTACGTCCACGGCTTCAACCTCATCAACGAGGGCGTGAAGCAGCTCCGCGGCACCTCCACCGCCCAGGTCCCCGACGCCGCCACCTGCCTGGTCACGGCGGGCGAGGGCGTCCCCACATCGGCCATCCTGCTTCGCGCGTGAGGAGTTGATCCCGACATGCTGACACCCGTCGCCGACGAGGACGGTGCCCCCTTCTGGGAGTACACCGCCCGGGGCGAGCTCCGCGTCCAGGCCTGCGCGGCCCCCGACTGCGGCGAGCTGCGCTTCCCGCCCCGCCCCTGCTGCCCGCACTGCCACTCCTTCGACAGCGAGTGGCGGCTGATGTCCGGCCGGGGCCGGATCTGGTCGTACGTGCTGCCCCACCCGCCCCTGCTGCCCGAGTACGCCGCCCAGGCCCCGTACAACGCAGTGCTCGTCGAACTCGCCGACGCCCCGCGCATCCGCCTCGTCGGCAACGTCGTGGCCGGCCCGGACGCCCCCCTGAACTCCGTCGACCCGGACCGGCTCCGCATCGGCGCCCCGGTGCGGGTCGCCTTCACCGAGATCGACGGCGTCACCGTCCCGCGCTGGCTCCTGGAGCGCGGGTGAGCATCCGGGTCGAGCGCGACAAGGAGACCGGGGTCGCGGTCGTCACCCTCGACCGGCCCGCGAAGCACAACGCGATCACCCTGGACATGGCCCGCGGACTCGCCGCCGCCTGGCGCGGCTTCCGGTACGAGGACGAGGTCCGCGCGATCGTCGTCACCGGCGCCGGGGGCCGCTCCTTCTGCACCGGCATCGACCGGGAGGCCGCCGGGAACGTGCCGCAGCCCTCGTCCCCGTACACCGTCGACGACCCGCTCCTCGCCATCGGGCCCAAGGCGAACGACCTGTGGAAACCGGTGATCGCCGCCGTCGAGGGCATGGCCTGCGGCGGGGCCTTCTACCTGCTCGGCGAGGCCGAGTTCCTCATCGCCGGCGAGGACGCCTCCTTCTTCGACCCGCACACCACCTACGGCATGGTCAGCGCCTTCGAGACCATCCACATGGCCCAGCGGATGCCCCACGGGGAAGTCGCCCGGATGGCCCTGATGGGCTCCGCCGAGCGGATCTCGGCCCGCCGGGCGTACGAGACCGGCCTCGTCAGCGAGGTCACGGAGACGGGCGGCGCGCTGACCGCCGCCCGGGCGGCCGCCGCCGTCATCGCCTCCTGCCCCACCGAGGCCGTCCAGGGCACGGTCCGGGCGCTCTGGTCCACCAGGGAGGCGGCCCGCGCCCAGGCCCTCGCCCACGCCCCGCACCTGGTGACGCTCGGGAACCTGCCGGCGGACCGGCAGGCGGAGCTGTTCACCCGGCGGGGGCCGGAATTCAGGACGAGGTAGGCGAAGGGGTGGTGGGGGTGCCCGCAGGGGTGGCCCCCGTCACCTCGCCCATGACGGTGGCGAAGCACTTCTTCACCCGCCCGACGGTCCCCGGGTGGGCCATCGCCACCTCGAAGGTCTTCGTGCGCCCGGTCGTGACCGTCGTCTCGGCCCGGTCGACCTCCTTGCGGTTCGCGTCCTCGAAGTACACGACGACGCGGAAGGTCTTCTCCGTCCAGTCGTCGGAAGTGATCTTCACCGTGGCCGTGGTGTCCGCCTTGCGGGCCGGCTTGCCCTTGCGCTTCTTCTGCGCGGGGTCCACGCAGTCGACGACCTCGACGATCGCGTCCGACGTCGGAGAGGCGGACGGCGTGGGGTCGTAGGTGTACTCGCCCGAGCCGGACGAGCCGGACGAGCTCCCCGAGCCGCTGTAGTCGTCGTTGCTCTTCTCGTCGCTGGAGCAGCCGCCGCCCGAGTCGTCGTCGGAGTCCGAGTGGCTTCGGCTCTTGCCGCTCTTGCCACTGCCGCCGTGGCCGCCGCTGCTGCCGTGGCCGCCCTTCCCGGTGTGGAAACCGGTCAGCGCGAGCACCACCACCGCCAGTGTCGCCGCGAGCTTCAGACGCGTCCGTACCATCGCCGCCCCCGTCCTGTTCGTCGTGTCCGCGCCACCCTAGGGGATGCCCCGGTGCCGCGTGGCGGGCCCCCCGCACCCGGCGTAGCGTCGGGAACGAGAGCAGGACCGCCAAGGAGGCCGCATCGATGATTCGCAACGTCGTCGGCTCGGTCCTGGCTCTCGCCGGAGCGACGGCCGCCGTCTGGAGCCCCTTCCGTGCCTGGTACGACGGCCGTCACGGTCGCGACTACGCGATCGACGAACTCTTCACCGGCATCACCGACACCCGGTCCGACGTGCTCGCCTCGATCCTGCTCCCGTTCGCCTTCGCGGCCCTGCTCACCCTCGTCGGCGTCGTCCTCCGCTCCCGCCTGCTCATCGCCCTCGCCGGGGTCGTCGTCCTCGGCTTCACGATCTTCTGGATGGTCCGGGTCGGCCAGGCCGAGGGCAGCATCGTGCTCTCCGGCGACGGCAGGGGCCTCGGCGACGGCGTCGCGAACGCCTTCGGCGGCGGTGTCCTGCTGCTCCTCGGCGCCCTCGTCATGTCGGGCCGGCCGAGCCACGGGATCCACGCCCACCGGCCCGACCAGGAGTACCGCCCCACCCACCCCACGCTCGACGGCCCGCCCGTGACCGGCCCCGCCGTCGACCCCGTCGACCCCGGCACCCCCGAGGAACCGGGCCCGCGCCCGCAGGCCTCGACCCCGTACGCGGCGACCCGCACCTACGACGTGCCGACACCGGACCCGGAACGGGAGAACCCGCCGCCGCAGGGCTAGAGACCTGCGG
>NZ_JBHJQI010000250.1:0-6141 GCF_042262805.1 Streptomyces sp. NPDC056361 | reverse complement strand
GGCCCGGGGCGACATCGCCCCGGGCCTCCGGCCGGATGGTCCGTCCGCGGGCCTCAGCCCTGGTAGATCGCCTCGATCTCGTCCGCGAAGTCCTTCGCCACCACGTTCCGCTTCAGCTTCAGGGACGGCGTGATGTGGCCCGCCTCCTCGGTGAACTGGGCCGGCAGGATGCGGAACTTGCGGACCGACTCGGCCTTCGAGACCGCGGCGTTGCCGTCGTCGATCGCCCGCTGGACCTCCGCCATGAGCTCCGCGTCGTCGCGGAGGGAAGCCGCCGTCGAACCCGCCGGCTTGCCGTGCTCGGCGACCCAGCGGCCGAGGAACTCCTCGTCGATGGTGACGAGCGCACCCACGAACGGGCGCCCGTCGCCGACCACCATGCACTCCGCGACCAGCGCGTGCGCCCGGATCCGGTCCTCGATGACCGCCGGGGCGACGTTCTTGCCGCCCGCCGTCACCAGGATCTCCTTCTTGCGGCCGGTGATCGCGAGGTAGCCGTCCTCGTCGAGCGTGCCGATGTCACCCGTGTGGAACCAGCCGTCCGCCAGCGCCTCGGCCGTCGCCGCCGGGTTGTTCCAGTACTCCGTGAAGATGTGCTCGCCGTGCAGCAGCACCTCGCCGTCGTCGGCGATCCGCACCACCGAGCCCGGCAGCGGCTGGCCGACCGTGCCGATCTTCTGCCGGTCCCACGGGTTGAACGCCGTCGCCGCGCACGACTCCGTCAGGCCGTAGCCCTCCAGGACCGTGAAGCCGATGCCCCGGAAGAAGTGGCCGAGCCGCTCGCCCAGCGGCGCGCCGCCCGAGATCGCGTACTCGCCGCGCCCGCCGAGCACCGCCCGCAGCTTGCTGAAGACCAGCTTGTCGAAGACCTTGTGCTTCAGCTTGAGGCCGAAGGACGGGCCCTGCGGGGTGCCGATCGCCCGGCTGTACGCGATGGCCGTGTGCGCGGCCTTGTCGAAGATCTTGCCCTTGCCGTCGGCCTGGGCCTTCGCCCGCGCCGAGTTGTAGACCTTCTCGAAGACCCGCGGCACGCCCAGGATCAGCGTCGGCCGGAACGAGGCCAGCTCGTCGGTTAGGTTCTTGATGTCCGGTACGCAGCCGAGGCGGATCGGCGCCATCACGGACGCGACCTCGACGAGCCGCCCGAAGACGTGCGCGGCCGGCAGGAACAGCAGCACCGAGCACTCGCCCGTACGGAAGAGGGGCTTGAGCCGCTCGACGATGTTGCCGCACTCGGCGAAGAAGGCCCGGTGGGACAGGACGCAGCCCTTGGGGCGGCCCGTCGTGCCCGAGGTGTAGACGATCGTCGCCGGGTCGTCGGCGTTCGCCGCCGACATGCGCGCGTCGAGCAGCTCGTCGGAGACGTCCGCCCCGGTCGCCGTCAGCCGCGCGACCGCGTCGTCCTCGATCTGCCAGACGTCCTTGAGCTCCGGAAGGTGCTCCCGCACGGACTCCACCGACGCCTGGTGCGCCGCGCTCTCGACGAGCGCCAGGGTCGCGCCCGAGTCGCCGAGGATCCACTGGATCTGCTCCGGCGAGCTGGTCTCGTACACCGGCACGGTCACACCGCCCGCGCTCCAGATCGCGAAGTCGAGCAGGACCCACTCGTAGCGCGTGCGGGAGAGCAGCGCGACCCGGTCGCCCGGCTCCACGCCCGCGGCGATCAGGCCCTTGGCCGCCCCGCGGACCTCCGCGAGGAACTGCGTGGCGGTGACGTCCGTCCAGACGCCGTCGACCTTGCGCCCCATCACGGCGACGTCTGGATGCTGGGAGGCGTTGCGGCGGATGAGATCCGTCAGGTTGCCGTCCGCGGGGACCTCGTACAGGGCCGGAAGGCTGAACTCGCGCAAGACTGCTGCTCCTCATCGGGCGCCGGCGCCACGGCTCTGTGTGATGCACCGGTGAAGTCCATGTTCGGGCAGGTGCTCAGTGGGGGTGAGCACGACTGGACTGCCCGGACGTTACCCACCAGTACACGGTTCCCGATAGGGGGTCCCGGCCAGATGTTCCGTGCGTCACACATATGTGGCGGTGCTCTGCGCACAGTAATCCACCGGTTTCACGACTCCCAAGTAACCGCAGGTGACACCCCCTAAGGTGGGCTCATGCGAGTCCATGTGGTCAGTGACGTACACGGCAACGCCGGCGACCTCGCCAAGGCCGGGGAGGGCGCCGACGCCCTGATATGCCTCGGTGACCTGGTCCTCTTCCTCGACTACGCCGACCACAGCCGCGGGATCTTCCCCGACCTCTTCGGCACCGAGAACGCCGACCGGCTGGTCGAGCTGCGCACCGCCCGCCGCTTCGACGAGGCCCGTGACCTGGGGCGCAGCCTCTGGGCCGGGCTCGACGTCGACCGGGACACCGCCATCGAGGCCGCCGTGCGCCGCCAGTACGCCGAACTCTTCGCCGCCTTCCCCACCCCCACGTACGCCACCTACGGCAACGTCGACATCCCCCGCCTCTGGCCCGACTTCGCCGGACCGGGCACCACCGTCCTCGACGGCGAGCGGATCGAGCTCGGCGGCCTCACCGTCGGCTTCGTCGGCGGCGGCCTGCGCACCCCCATGCGCACCCCGTACGAGATCTCCGACGAGGAGTACGCGGCGAAGGTCGAGGCGCTCGGGGACGTCGACATCCTCTGCTCCCACATCCCGCCGGACGTGCCGGACCTGACCTACGACACCGTCGCCCGCCGCTTCGAGCGCGGCAGCCGGGCCCTGCTCGACGCGATCCACCGCGTCCGGCCCCGCTACGCCCTCTTCGGCCACGTCCACCAGCCGCTCGCGCGGCGGATGCGGATCGGCTCGACCGAGTGCGTGAACGTCGGCCACTTCGCCTCGACCGGCACCCCCTTCGCCCTGGAGTGGTGACGGGGCCGGAGTCGAGGCGCGATAGCCTGCCGTAGGCACGTCTGTGCCCTTTCACTTCCGCCGGACCGCACCGTGGAGGAGCCACCGCGATGGCCGAACACACCAGCTCGAGCATCACCATCGAGGCGGCGCCGGCCGACGTCATGGGTGTGATCGCCGACTTCGCCCGCTACCCCGAGTGGACCGGCGAGGTGAAGGAGGCCGAGGTCCTGGAGACCGACGGCTCCGGCCGCGCCGAGAAGGTCCGCCTGCTCCTCGACGCCGGCGCCATCAAGGACGACCACACCCTCGCCTACACCTGGACCGGCGCCAACGAGGTCAGCTGGACCCTCGTCAAGTCCCAGATGCTCCGCTCCCTCGACGGCTCCTACCGGCTCGCCCCGCTCGACGGCGACCGCACCGAGGTCACCTACCAGCTCACCGTCGACGTCAAGATCCCCATGCTCGGCATGATCAAGCGCAAGGCCGAGAAGGTCATCATCGACCGCGCCCTCGCCGGCCTGAAGAAGCGCGTCGAATCCGGCGCGTGACCCCTCGGAGGGCGCGGGTAACGTCCTCCGCATGCGGATCATCCTTGTCACAGGGCCCGGCGGCGCGGGGCGCACCACCGTCGCCGCCGCGACCGCCCTCGCGGAGGCGGGCGCGGGGAAGCGGGTGGTGCTCCTCTCCGAGGACGCCGGCGCGGGCGTGGAGGGCGAGCGGCTCACGGTGCTGCGGCCCGATCCCGCGGCCGACTTCCGGCGCGAGTTCCTCGGGTTCCAGGCGAGGTCGGGGGCCGCGCTCGACCTCCTCGGGGCCGCCCCGTTCGAGGACGCGGAACTGACGGAGCTGCCCGGCAGCCGACAGCTGGCGCTGCTGAGAGCGGTGCGCGACGCCGCCCGCGGCGACCACGACGTCGCCGTCGTCGACCTGCCGCCGACGCCCGAGGCGCTCGCCGTCCTCGCGCTGCCCGAGCAGCTCCGCCGCTATGTGCGCCGCCTCCTCCCGCCCGAGCGGCAGGCCGCCCGCGCCCTGCGCCCCATGCTGGCGCAGCTCGCCGGCGTCCCGATGCCCGCGCAGTGGCTCTACGAGACGACCGCGCGCTGGGAGGCGGAGCTCGCCGCCGTCCAGGCCGTCGTCGAAGCCCCCGGTACCGGCGTCCGGCTCGTGGTCGAACCCGGCCCCGCCGCCGTCCGGGCCCTGCGCACGGCACGGCTGGGACTCGCCCTCCAGGGCCTCGCGCTGGAAGCGGTCGTCGCCAACCGGCTGCTGCCCGCCACGTCGGAGGACCCCTGGCTCGCCGGACTCACCGCCGAGCAGCACCGGCACCTGGCGGAGCTCCGTACCGCCGCCGACGTCCTGTGCGAGCTCCCGCACCTCGGCCGGGACCCGCGCGGAGCCGAGGACCTCGCCCTCCTCGCGCCGGTACGGCCGGACGCCCCGCCCGCCCCCGTACCGGCGTGGCCCGTCGAGGACCGGCGGGAGGAGGACGGCGTGCTCGTCTGGCACATCGCCCTGCCGGGCGCCGTCAAGGAGGAACTCGGGCTCGTCCGGCGCGGCGACGAACTGCTGCTGACCGTCGGACCGTTCCGCCGCAGCATCCCCCTGCCGGGCGCCCTGCGCCGCTGCACCGTCACCGGGGCGGCACTCGTCGACGGGGACCTCCGCGTGCGCTTCACGCCCGACCCGGGACTCTGGCCACGCACTCCCTGAGGCCGTGTACCGTCGAAGTACCAGCCAGTGAGGAGTGCGCCATGAGCGATTCGGACGCCTGGGCCAAAGCGTGCGCCGAGGACCTGGAGGCGGAGAAGGCCCGCCGCCGGGCACAGGGCGGGGCTGAGCCGGGCTCGCCCGCGGAGGAGTTCCGCAAGCTCTTCGAGGCCGTCGCCGACAAGGTCTCCGGCGGTCTCGGGAACCCCCTCCTCGCGGGCCAGGCCGTGCAGACCGTGCAGCAGCTCGTCAACCAGGCGAAGGCCGTCGTCGAGCCCGTCATCGAGCGCAACCCGCAGGTCTTCGACCACCTCGCCGCCGCCGGCAGCGAACTCCTCGCCGCCTACCGCTCGGCCGTCGAGGGCCACGAGAGCCGCTGGACCCGGGGCGGCCCCGTGGCCGAGGACGACCCGCGCCGCGACGCCGACGCGCCCCGGCCGGACGACGAAGGGCCGCGCAAGGACGACGAAGGGCCCGGAACCGGCCAGCACATCGACCTTGACTGATCAGTAGCCGTCCCGCCCTCGGGTACGGTGGGCCCTAGCGGGGCTCGACCGAAAACTGAGGGACACATGGGACTCACCATCGGCGTCGACATCGGCGGCACGAAGATCGCGGCCGGCGTGGTCGACGAGGACGGCAAGATCCTCGACACGCACAAGGTGCCCACCCCGCCGACCCCCGAGGGGATCGTCGACGCGATCAGCGCGGCCGTCTCCGAGGCCGGCAAGGGCCACTCGATCGAGGCCGTCGGCATCGGCGCCGCGGGCTACGTCGACGACAAGCGTGCCACCGTCCTCTTCGCGCCGAACATCGACTGGCGGCACGAGCCGCTCAAGGACAAGGTCGAGCAGCGGGTCGGCCTGCCCGTCGTCGTCGAGAACGACGCCAACGCGGCGGCCTGGGGCGAGTACAAGTTCGGCGCAGGCCAGGGCCACGAGGACGTCATCTGCATCACCCTCGGCACCGGCCTCGGCGGCGGCATCATCATCGGCAACAAGCTGCGCCGCGGACGCTTCGGCGTGGCCGCCGAATTCGGCCACATCCGGGTCGTCCCCGACGGCCTGCTGTGCGGCTGCGGCAGCCAGGGCTGCTGGGAGCAGTACGCCTCCGGCCGCGCGCTCGTCCGGTACGCCAGGCAGCGCGCCAACGCCACCCCGGAGCGGGCGGAGATCCTGCTCGGCCTCGGCGACGGCACCCCGGACGGCATCGAGGGCAAGCACGTCAGCCAGGCCGCCCGCGCCGGCGACCCGGTCGCCGTCGACTCCTTCCGCGAGCTGGCCCGCTGGGCCGGCGCCGGACTGGCCGACCTGGCCTCGCTCTTCGACCCGTCGGCGTTCATCGTCGGCGGCGGCGTCTCGGACGAGGGCGACCTCGTCCTCGACCCGATCCGCAAGTCCTTCCGGCGCTGGCTGATCGGCGGACAGTGGCGTCCGCACGCCCAGGTCCTCGCCGCCCAGCTCGGCAACAAGGCAGGACTCGTCGGCGCCGCCGACCTGGCCCGCCAGGGCTGACCGCCCGCACGAACAGGCCTCGAAGGCGTACGCCGACCGCCCGCCGCGTCCCCACGGACCCGGCG
>NZ_JBHJQI010000249.1:0-6273 GCF_042262805.1 Streptomyces sp. NPDC056361 | reverse complement strand
GAGGGGCTCCTCGCGTGCGTCGCGGCCTGGGCCGCGGGTGACTACTTCAGGACCGCGAGGGCCGCGTCGTAGCTGGGCTCCTCGGCGATCTCGCCGACCAGCTCGGCGTGCAGGACCTGGTCGTTCTCGTCGAGGACGACGACGGCGCGGGCGGTCAGGCCGGCCAGCGGGCCGTCCGCGATCTCCACGCCGTAGTTGGTGTGGAACTCGCGGCCGCGGAGGGTCGAGAGGTTCTTGACGTTCTCGAGGCCCTCGGCACCGCAGAAGCGCGCCTGGGCGAAGGGCAGGTCGGCGGAGATGCAGAGCACCACCGTGTTGTCCAGCTCGCCGGCCTTCTCGTTGAACGCGCGGACCGAGGAGGCGCACGTCGGGGTGTCGACGCTCGGGAAGATGTTGAGGACCTTGCGCAGGCCCGCGAAGTCCTTCAGCGACTTGTCCGCGAGCCCCTCGGCGACGAGCGTGAAGTCGGGGGCCTGGCTGCCGGGGGCGGGCAGGGCGCCGTTGACCTGAACCGGGTTGCCCTTCAGCGTGACCTGGGCCATGGAAATCTCCTTCGGACGGTGTAAAGCGCAACGTGGCAATCGGGGGAATCGTACGGCGTACGGACCTGCGGAAACGAAACGGGCACCATCGGAGAGTCACGGCCCCGCACGGAGAGGCACCCCTCCTCAGGGTGGCAAGGGGTGCCGCAACCCTTGACGCCCTTTTAATTCATTCCTTAAATCATGGTCGCGATGAAGTGGCTCGACCCGTCCCCCCCACCCCACGGAAGAGAGAGTCATGCCCTCCTCCCGCTCACGCCTGCGACCGCTGACCACCGCGGTCACGGCCCTCACCCTGGCCCTGGCCGTCGCGGCCCTCGGCCCGGGCCCGGCAGGCGCGGCAGGCGACACCGCCCCCGCCCGGGCGGCCGCCCCCGCCGCCGAGGCGGCCGCCGTCACCTTCTCCGACGACTTCGACGGACCGGCCGGCTCCGCCGCGGACGGCACGCGCTGGCAGATCGAGACCGGCGACAACGTCAGCAACCACGAACGGCAGTACTACACGGCCGGCAACCGCAACGCCGCGCTCGACGGCCAGGGCCACCTGGTCATCACCGCCCGCAAGGAGAACCCGGGCAACTACCAGTGCTGGTACGGGAGGTGCGAGTACACCTCCGCCCGGCTGAACACCGCAGGCCGGTTCACCACCCGGTACGGACACGTCGAGGCCCGCATGAAGGTGCCGCGCGGCCAGGGCATGTGGCCCGCGTTCTGGATGCTCGGCGACGACATCGGCCAGGTCGGCTGGCCGAACTCGGGCGAGATCGACGTCATGGAGAACGTCGGCTTCGAACCCTCCACCGTCCACGGCACCCTCCACGGCCCCGGGTACTCGGGCTCCGGCGGCATCGGCGCCGCGTACACGCTGCCCGGCGGGCAGGCCTTCGCCGACGCCTTCCACACCTTCGCCGTGGACTGGTCGCCGGGTCGGATCACCTGGACCGTGGACGGCGCGGTCTACCAGACCCGCACCCCCACGGATCTCGGTGGCCGCACCTGGGTCTTCGACAAGCCGTTCTTCCTCATCCTGAACCTCGCCGTCGGCGGCTACTGGCCCGGCGACCCCGACGGCTCGACCGCCTTCCCCCAGCAGCTCGTCGTCGACCACGTCCGCGTCACCACCGCCGACGGCCCCGCCACCGCCGGTCCGATCACCGGCATCGGCGGCACGTGCGTGGACGTGGCCGGGGCGAACACCGCGAACGGCACCCCCGTCCAGCTCTACGACTGCAACGGCACCGCCGCCCAGCGGTGGACCGTGGGGACCGACGGCACCATCCGCGCCCTCGGCAAGTGCCTCGACGTCACCTCCGCCGGAACCGCCGACGGCACCCCCGTACAGCTCTGGGACTGCAACGGCACGGAAGCCCAGCGCTGGACCGCCAACGCCGCCCGCGACATCGTCAACCCCCGCTCCGGCAAGTGCCTCGACGCGACGGGCAACACCTCCGCCAACGGCACCCGCCTGCAGATCTGGACCTGCGGAGGCGGCGCCAACCAGAAGTGGACAGTGACGCGTTGACTGCCTGACACGCCCCCGGCCCGTCCGGCCGACCTCACCGGCTCCCGGCAGTTCGACAAGTGGCCCGTGCCCGGCTTCGGGCACCGGGTCGACGACGGCGGCCGTCAACACCTGCTGACCCGCTCCACCGGCCCTGGTCGGCCGCCGGCGCGGCGAGCCGCGCGCCCGATTCGAGGCCGGCGGCGCTGAGCGACGACCGGGGCCTCACGCTCCCCGGTGAGCTGTGCGGCTCGCCCCGAAGCGGGACGGGGGGAGACCGAAGGCGCGCGTGAAGGCGGCGGTGAAGGCGGCGGGGGAGGCGTAGCCGAGGCGCCCGGCGACCTCGGTCACCGGCGCGGTACGGAGCAGGGGGACGGCGGCGAGGAGCCGGGCACGGACCCGCCAGACGGCCGGGCTCTCGCCCGTCTCCGCACGGAAGCGCCGGGTGAAGGCCCGCTCGCTCTGGGCGGTACGGGCGGCCCAGTCGGCGTTGGTGACGGCGGCGTCCGGGGCGCCGAGGTACGCGCGGCACAGCGCCGCGAGGTCCCCGGAGGCGGGGATGTCGACGTGGAAGGGCAGCGGGGAGCGCGCGGCGATCTCGTGCAGCAGCAGCGTCACGACGGCGCCCTCCCGCCCGGCGACGCTGTACTCCGCCGGGAACTCGGCGGCGGAGAGCAGCAGTTCCCGCAGGAGCGGCGGGACGTCCACGACGGTGCAGCGGGCCGGCCACCACGGAACGGCGCCGGGCTCCACGTACAGGCTGCGGGTGCTCACGCCCAGCATCCGCACCCGGTGCAGCGTGGCGGCCGGGATGAGCACGGCCCGCTCGGGCGGGACGGTCCAGGTGCCGTCGGCGGTGTCGACGACCATCACGCCGGTCGCCCCGTACAGGAACTGCGCGCGCCGGTGCTCGTGCCAGTCGAGGACGTGCCCGGCCGGGTAGTCGGTGCCGATCGGCAGGACGGCCCGGTCGACGTGGTCGACCTCGTCCAGCGGGATGTTCTTCACCGGCCCACCGTACTGGCCGAGACGCGAAGGAACTCCGCCGACCATCGCATGCGGGCACGACCGGTGAGCTGATGGGCTTGGCCCCATGGACATGGACATGGTGGTGCTGATCGCGATCGGGCTCCTCACCGGGGCGACGACCGTGCTGTTCGGATTCGGCGGCGGCTTCGTCGCCGTCCCCGTCGTGGTGTGGGCGGACACCGCGCTCGGCACGGAGGCGATCCGCGTGGCCACGGCCACCTCCGCCCTGGTCATGCTGGTCAACGCGGCCTTCGCCACGGCCGTCACCCCGCGGCACGTCCTGCGCGCCCTGCGCGGCACCGGCCCTCTCCTGCCCCTGCTCGCGGCCGGTGCCTGCCTCGGCGCCTGCGCCACCCGCTTCGCCCCGCCCGCCCTCGTCCGCTGGGCCTTCGTCGGCTACGTCGCCCTCACGGCCCTCGACCTGCTGCTCCGCCCCGGCTTCCTGCGCCCCGCCACACGACCCGAGCCGGCAGCGGGGAACGCGTCGACGCGACCCGGAGAGGGCGGGGCGGACGCCGCGACGCGATCCGACGCGGGCGAGGCGGACTCGGCGACGCGACCCGGGGAGGGAAAGGCGGACGCCGGTCGGCCGCTGCCCGCCACGACAGGCCTGCCCATCGGCGCCGTCGCCGCCTTCCTCGGGGTGGGAGGCAGCGTCATGACCGTCCCCGCCATGCGCAGGGCAGGTCACCCCATGCGGCACGCGACCGCCCTGGCCAACCCCCTCACCCTCGCCATCGCGCTCCCGGCCGCCCTCGTCTCCCTCGCGGGCTCCCCGCCCCTCGCCGCCGCGACGACGCACTCCGGCCTCGTGGGGCTGGTCGACCCGTACGCCGCCGCCGCGCTGCTCCTCGGCGCCGTCCCCGTCATCGCGCTCCTCCGCCGCCGCCCGCCCCGCATTCCGGACCGCGCCCACGCCTGGTCGTACATCGGCCTGCTCACCGTCGTGGCGCTCGCGATGCTGCTGCGGAGCTGACGCCCCACCCGGGCGCCACCGGCTGAGCGGGCCCCGCGCAGGGGGCGTTGTCAGTGGTGTGAGCAAGGATGATCCCCATGACGATCACCTCCGCCGATGAGGCGCGCTCCGGCCTGCCCGGCATCACCAGCCCCGCCGCGTACGAGGCCGCCGTCGAGCGGCTGCGGGAGGCGTCCCGCACCTACTTCGGCGCGGGGTACAGCCTGATGGACGACGCGACCTACGACCGGCTGCTGGTGGCGGTGAAGACCTGGGAGGCGGAGCATCCCGACGCCGTCGTCGAGGGTTCGCCGACGGCCCGCGTGGCCGACGGCGCCGCGCCGGTCGGCGACGTCGCCCACACCACGCGCCTGCTCAGCCTCGACAACGTCTTCACGCCCGGAGAACTGGAGGCCTGGGGCGCCTCGTTCCGGCGCCGCCTCGGACAGGAGCCGACGGGCGGGTTCACCGTCGAGCCGAAGATGGACGGCGCGGCCGTCGCCGCCCGCTACCGCGACGGCCGGCTGGTGCAGATCATCACCCGGGGCGACGGCACGCAGGGCGAGGACGTCAGCCACGTCATCGGCACGATCGAGGGTCTGCCCGAGCGGCTGGCGGAACCGCTCACCTTCGAGGCGCGCGGCGAAGTCCTCTTCACCCAGGAGCAGTTCGACACCGCGAACGAGATTCGCGCGGCCCACGGCGCCGGTGTCTTCGCCAACCCGCGCAACGGCGCGGCGGGCACCCTGCGGGCCAAGGACCGGCCCTACCGCCTGGAGATGACGTTCTGGGCGTACGGCGCGGTCGGCCTCGACGACGGCGCGTTCCCGCCCGCCGGGGCCACGCACGCCGAGACCCTGGCCGCCGTCGAGCGGGCGGGAGTGCGGACGACGGCCGCGACCCCGGCCGGACTGCACGTGGTGGCCACCCTGGCCGAGGCCCAGCGGAAGGTCGACGCCATCGCCGCGATGCGCGCCGCCCTGCCGTTCGGCATCGACGGCGTCGTCATCAAGGCGGACAGCGCGGCCGAGCAGGCCGCCGTCGGGCTCGGCAGCCGCTTCCCCTACTGGGCCATCGCCTTCAAGCTCCCCGCCGTCGAACGGCAGACCGTGCTGCGCGACGTGATCTGGGAGGTCGGACGTACGGGCGTGCTCGCGCCCACCGCGATACTCGATCCCGTCGAGCTCGACGGCTCCACCGTCACCCGCGCCACCCTGCACAACCCCGCCGACATCCTCCGGCGCGACCTCCACCTCGGCGACACCGTGACGGTCCACAAGGCCGGCGACATCATCCCGCGCGTCCAGGCCGCCGTCGTCGAACTCCGGCCCCAGGACGCCGTACCGGTCCCGCTGCCGGAGGAGTGCCCGCACTGCGGCGGCGAGATCGACCGGAGCCAGGAGCGGTGGCGCTGCGGGAAGGGCACCGCCTGCGCGCTGGCCCCACTGATCGAGTACGCCGCGGGGCGCGACATCCTCGACATCGACGGCCTCGGCAGGAAGTACGTCGACGCGCTGATCGCCGGCGGCGAAGTACGGGACGTCGCCGACCTGTTCACCCTCACCGAGGAGCAGCTCACGGCCGCGTCCGGCAGCGCCAAGCGGGGCGCGAAGCTGGCCGAGCAGATCCTGCTCGCCAAGTCGCGGCCGCTCAGCCGGGTCTTCTGCGCGCTGGGCATACCGGGCACGGGGCGGAGCATGTCCCGGCGCATCGCCGCGCACTTCGGCACGATGGAGGCGATCCGCGCGGCCGACGCGGCCGTCCTCCAGGACGTCGAGGGCATCGGCCCGGAGAAGGCGCCGGTCGTCGTCGAGCAGGTCGCCGCGCTGGCTCCGGTGATCGACAAGCTGATCGCCGCCGGCGTCTCGATGACGGAGCCGCGGCAGGAGGGGTCCGAGGCGCCGGTCGAGGGACCGCTGACCGGGAAGACCGTCGTGGTCACCGGGAAGATGACCGGCCCGCTCGACGGCTGGGGGCGCTCCGAGATGGGCGCCCTGATCGAGAAGGCCGGCGGGCGGGTGGGCAGCGGCGTCAACTCGCGGACCACGTACCTGGTCGCCGCACCGTCCGCGAGCGGCAAGCCGAGTTCGAAGGCCGTCAAGGCCCAGGAGCTCGGCGTCGAGGTCCTCACCCCGGAGGACTTCGCCACCCTGGTCGCGGCCTGCCTGGACTGAGCCGCTGCGCGTCGCCGACGGCCTGCACCGAGTGCTGCGTCACGCCGACCGCCCGGACACTGTCCGGGCGTC
>NZ_JBHJQI010000248.1:0-6325 GCF_042262805.1 Streptomyces sp. NPDC056361 | reverse complement strand
CCCCTCGGGGTTCCGGGCCCTTCCGCGTGCCGGGGCTCAGGCCTCCGGGTGGCTCTGCGCGGCGGCGGCCGCCTTGCGCTCCTTCTCGGCGCGCTCCTCGGCCTCCATCTCGGCGAAGACGTCGATCGGCGGCGGGGCCTTCGCGAGGAACACCCAGGTGAGGTAGACCGCGAGCAGGAACGGCGGGATCTTCAGGGCGACGAGGACCCAGCCGAACTTGGTGGTGTCGGCCCACCAGTACATCGGGAAGAGGATCGCGCACTTGCCGAGTAGGATCAGGCCCCAGGCCCAGCTGGCCTTGGTGTAGGCCTTCTTGCGGCCCGGGTTGCGGGTGCGCCAGGAGAGGTTCTCCTTGAAGACCGGGCCGAGGATCAGGCCGATCAGGGGCACTCCGGCGAGCGCGGTGACGATGTACGCGAGGGCGAGGCCCAGGGTGTACAGCATGCCCGGCAGGTAGAAGTCCTTGGCGTTGCCCGTCATCATCGCGAAGACGACGCCGAAGGCGACCCCGAAGACGCCGCTGAACGCGTGCTTGACGGTGTCGCGGCGGATCAGCCGGACGGCGACCAGGACCAGCGAGACCGCGAGCGCGGCGATCGCCGAGACGTGCAGGTTCTTGTTGATCGTGAAGATCGTGACGAACAGCAGGCCGGGCACGACCGTCTCGACCATGCCGCGCACGCCGCCGAAGGCCTCGAAGAGCGCGGCCTCCGTCACGGCCCTGTCGGCCTGGGTGTCCTGGTCCGGGGTCGACTGGGCCGCCGTCGGCTTGTCGAGGGACGTCACCGGCTACTCCTGTCCGAGCGGTCGGAGCTCGTATTTGGGGTTGAAGAGGACCCGCCGGCCGTGGCTCATCGAGATCCGGCCGGAGGCGATCAGCTTGCGACCGGGTTCGATGCCCACGATGGAGCGGCGGCCGAGCCAGACGACGTCGAGCGGTGCCGTGCCGTCGAAGAGTTCGGCCTCCAGCGCGGGTACACCGGCCCGGGGACGCAGCGTGACCGTGCGCAAGGTACCAGTCACCTTGACTATCTGGCGGTCGGAGCAGTCGGAGATACGTGTGCACCCCGACGCTTCGGCGTCCTCCTGGAGCTCCTCCGACTCCAGGTCCTCCGGGGAGGAGGAGAGCCGGTCGAGCATCCGGCGGAACCTACCGGCCGGCTTCTCTGTACGTGGTGCAGCACTCATACAGAAAGCGTACCGGCCACCGCTGTCACCGAGGCCGGCCCCGGGCGACCGCTCCGTTCACCGTTCGAAGCGGTAGCCCATGCCCGGTTCGGTGACGAAGTGGCGCGGGTGCGAGGGGTCGGCCTCCAGCTTGCGGCGCAGCTGCGCCATGTACACCCGGAGGTAGTTGGTCTCGGTGCCGTACGACGGTCCCCAGACCTCCTGGAGCAGCTGCTTCTGGCTGACCAGGCGGCCGCTGTTGCGGACGAGGACTTCGAGGAGGTGCCACTCGGTGGGGGTGAGCCGGACGTCCCGCCCGTCGCGGTGGACCTTCTTCGCCGCGAGGTCGACGGTGAAGCCCGCGGCCTCGACCACGACGACGCCGTCCTCGGCGCCGCCGACCGGCTCGGCCCTGCGCACGGCCGCGCGCAGCCGGGCGAGGAGCTCGTCCATGCCGAAGGGCTTGGTGACGTAGTCGTCGGCGCCCGCGTCGAGCGCCTCGACCTTCTCGTCGGAGGTCTGGCGGGCCGAGAGGACCAGGATCGGCACCCTCGTCCAGCCGCGCAGGCCCTTGATGACCTCGACGCCGTCCATGTCGGGCAGGCCGAGGTCGAGGACGACGACGTCGGGGTGGCGCTCGGCGGCGAGCTTGAGGGCGGTGGCGCCGTCGGGCGCGGCGTCGACCTCGTACTTCCGTGCCTTGAGGTTGATCACCAGGGCGCGGACGATCTGCGGCTCGTCGTCGACCACGAGGACCCGGGTCATGGAGGGGGCCTACCTTCTGCAGAGACCTGCTGTACGGGAACGGGTGCGGGGACGGGGTGCGGTACGGGTGCTGGGTGGCGCGGGGACGGGGTGCGGCGGGGACGGGGTGCTGTACGGGGCGGGGTGGCGCGGGGGCGGATACGGGTGCGCGGCCGGGGCACGGGCGCAGGCGCGGGCGTCAGGTCACGGCGTGCGCCGGGAGGTCGGCGGGGGGTGCCGGGACACCGCCGGGCGCGGCCCGGAGGGTGAGGACCATGGTGAGGCCGCCGCCGGGGGTGTCCTCGGCGCCGAGCGTGCCGCCCATGGACTCCACGAAACCGCGGGCCACCGCGAGCCCGAGGCCGACGCCGGAACCGCGCGGGGCGTCGCCGAAGCGCTGGAAGGGCTCGAAGATGCCGTCCTTGGCCTCGTCGGGCACGCCGGGGCCGCGGTCCACGACCCGCAGTTCGACCCGGTCCCCCAGCGTGCTGGCGGCGACGGCGACGGGCACGCCCTCGGGGCTGTACTTCACGGCGTTCTCGACGATGTTGGCGACGGCCCGCTCCAGGAGGCCCTTGTCGACGTCGACCATGGGCAGCGACTCGGGGATGTCGAGCTCGGCGCTGCCGTCGGGTACTCCCCCGAGGGCCATGGGGACGACCTCGTCGAGGTCGACGGTCCGGATCAGGGGGGTGACGGTGCCGGTCTGGAGGCGGGACATGTCGAGGAGGTTGCCGACGAGGTGGTCGAGGCGGTCGGCGCCGGCCTCGATGCCCTCCAGGAGCTCGGCCCGGTCCTGCTCCGACCATTCGACGTCGTCGGAGCGCAGCGAGGAGACGGAGGCCTTGATGCTCGCGAGGGGGGTCCGCAGGTCGTGGCTGACCGCGGCGAGCAGCGACGTACGGATCTTGTTGCCCTCGGCCTGCTTCCTGGCCTCCTCGGCCTCGCCCACCAGGCGCTGCCGGTCGAGGACGACGGCGGCCTGGGCGGCGAAGGCGCCGAGCACCCGCCGGTCCTCCGCGGGCAGCACCCGGCCGCTGAGGGCGAGGGCCAGGTGGTCGCCGACGGGCATGTCGACGTCGGCGTCCTCGGGCCGCACCGCCGGGTGGGGACCCACGCTCGCCGCCCGCGTCCACGGCTCGACCTCGTCGAGGCGCTCCAGGAGGGCCACCGACTCCATGGAGAAGGTCTCGCGGACCCGTTCGAGGAGGGCGTCCAGGCTGGTCTCGCCGCGCAGCACACTGCCCGCGAGGTAGGAGAGGACCTCGGACTCGGCCCGCAGCCGGGCGGCCTGGTGGGTGCGGCGGGCGGCGAGGTCGACGACCGAGGCGACCGACATCGCGACGCCGAGGAAGACGGCGATGGCGACGATGTTCTTGGGGTCGGCGATGGTGAGCCGGTGGATCGGCGGGGTGAAGAACCAGTTGAGGAGGAGCGAGCCCGCGACGGCCGAGGCGAGCGCCGGCACGAACCCGCCGAGGAGGGCCGCGGAGACCGTCAGGGCGAGGAAGAGAAGCATGTCGTTGGCGAGCCCGAGATCGGCGTCGACATGGGTGAGGAGCAGGGCGAGGGCGGCGGGTCCCCCGACGCCGACGACCCAGCCGCCGAGGATGCGGGAGCGTCCGAGGCGGGCGCCGCGCGCGACCGGCAGTCCCCGCCCCTTGGCCACCTCGCCGTGGGTGACGATGTGGACGTCGAGGTCGGTCCCGGAGTCCCGGGCCACGGTCTGGCCGACGCCGGGCCCGAACGCGTACTGCCAGGAGCGGCGGCGGCTGGAGCCCAGCACGATCTGGGTGGCGTTGACCCCGCGGGCGAACTCCAGGAGCGCGGAGGGGATGTCGTCGCCGATGACGTGGTGGAACGTGCCGCCGAGGTCCTCGACCAGGGTCCGCTGGACGGCGAGCTCCTTCGGCGAGGCCGAGGTGAGTCCGTCGCTGCGGGCTATGTAGACGGCGAGGACCTCGCCGCCGGCGCCCTTCTCGGCCAACCGGGTGGCCCGCCTTATCAGGGTGCGTCCCTCGGGTCCGCCCGTCAGGCCGACGACGATCCGCTCCCGGGCCTGCCAGGTCGAGCGGATGTTGTGCTCGCCGCGGTACTGCTGGAGGTACTCGTCGACCCGGTCGGCGGTCCAGAGCAGGGCCAGCTCGCGCAGGGCGGTGAGGTTGCCGGGGCGGAAGTAGTTGGAGAGGGCCGCGTCGACCTTGTCCGAGGTGTAGACGTTGCCGTGGGCCATGCGGCGCCGCAGTGCCTCCGGGCTCATGTCGACCAGCTCGATCTGGTCGGCCCGGCGCACGATCTCGTCGGGGACGGTCTCCCGCTGCCGTACCCCGGTGATCGACTCGACGACGTCTCCGAGCGACTCCAGGTGCTGGATGTTGACCGTCGACACCACGTCGATGCCGGCGGCGAGGAGCTCGGCGACGTCCTGCCACCGCTTGGGGTTCCTGGACCCCGGCACGTTCGTGTGGGCGAGCTCGTCGACGAGGGCGACGGCGGGGCGGCGGGCCAGGACCGCGTCGATGTCCATCTCGGGGAAGGCCGTCCCCCGGTAGTCCAGGGTGCGGCGCGGCACCTGCTCCAGGCCGTGCAGCATGACCTCCGTGCGCGGCCGCCCGTGGTGCTCCACGAAGGCCACCACGCAGTCCGTGCCGCGCTCCACCCGCCGGTGCCCCTCGGAGAGCATCGCGTAGGTCTTGCCGACGCCCGGCGCAGCGCCGAGGTAGATCCGAAGCTTGCCGCGTCCCATGGCTCGACCATACGTCCAGCCAAACGGACATTCCGCACACGGGGAGGGGCCCCGGTGCGGTATTGACGTGATTCTGATGTCGATTCCGTCGGCCCGGGATGTCGAGAACGCCGGACCGGCTCCGACCTCACGGTGACAGTGGCCCCGGGCGCCGCCCGGGACGTGACGCACATCCGAGGAGCACCCCGTGAAGTACATGCTGTTGATGCAGTTCAACGCGCAGAGCCTCGACGTCCCCTCGATCGGGGAGTGGCAGCCCGAGGAGATCCGGGCGCACATCGCGTTCATGCGGACCACGAACGAGAAGCTGGCGGCGGCGGGCGAGCTGGTCGACGCGCAGGGGCTCGCGATGCCGGAGACGGCGCGGATCGTCCGGGCGGCGGCGGACGGCTCGGCCCTGGTGACCGACGGCCCCTTCGCCGAGACGAAGGAGTTCCTGGCCGGCTGGTGGATCGTCGAGGTCCCCTCGCAGGAGCGGGCCGTCGCCATCGCGGCCGAGGTCTCGGCCGCGCCCGGCCCCGGCGGCGCCCCGATCAACATGCCCATCGAGGTGCGCGAGGTCATGTCCGAACCCCCGGCGGAGCTGGGCGCGGAGGGCTGAGACCCCCGGGGCAGGCCTGCCGGTCGGCCCACCCGCGGGCCCGGCTGCGCGGCGACTCGGGGTCCGGGGCGCGCTCGGAGTGCGCATCGGTTCGACCCGGCTGTGCGACGACTCGGACCCGGGGCGCGCAGCAGCTCCGGCCCGGGGCGCGACGACTCAGGCCCCGGCTCCGCGGCGGCTCGGGGCCGGTCCGCCCCGAGTCGCCGCGCCCGGTCCCTCAGTGCTCGATGATCTCGCCGTCGCTCAGTTCGAGGACCCGGTCCGCCAGGCCCAGGAGCTGGGGGTCGTGCGTGGCGACCAGGGCCGTACAGCCCTCGCTGCGGACCACGGCGCGCAGCAGCTGCATGACGGCGAGGCCGGTCTCGGCGTCCAGCTGTCCCGTGGGTTCGTCGGCTATCAGCAGGGCCGGCTTGTTGGCGAGGGCGCGGGCGATGGCGACGCGCTGCTGCTGACCGCCGGAGAGCTCGCCGGGCCGCTGCTCGGCGTGGTCGGCGAGCCCGACGAGGCCGAGGAGCAGGGCGACCCGCTCCTCGCGCTCCTTGGGGTCCGCCTTCCGCAGGCGCATGGGCACACCGACGTTCTCGGCGGCGGAGAGGATGGGGAGCAGTCCGAAGGACTGGAAGATGAAGCCGATGCGGTCGCGGCGCAGCTCCAGGAGCCCGCTCTCACCGAGCGTGGAGAGGTCGGTGCCGTCGATGACGATCCGGCCGCCGTCGGCGCTGTCGAGGCCGCCCACCAGGTTGAGCAGGGTCGTCTTGCCGGAGCCCGAGCGGCCCTTGAGCGCGACGAGCTCGCCGCGCGGGATGTCGAAGGAGACCCCGCGCAGGGCGTGGACGGCCGCCTCTCCCGTGCCGTACGAACGGCGCAGGTCCTCGACGCGGACCATCGGCGGGCCGGCCGGGTCCTCGGCCACGGCCGTCGCGGACCCCGTGCTGCTCTCACTCACCTGAGTTCCCCCTCCTCGAACATGTGCGCCCGCCAGTATGGTCCGCGGCCACCCCCCGCGGCCAGAGCCGGAGGCCGGACCTGTGGAAAACGCTTGCCGGAACGGCCGGTGGGCCGCTTCC
>NZ_JBHJQI010000247.1:0-6383 GCF_042262805.1 Streptomyces sp. NPDC056361 | reverse complement strand
CAACGGACGGCGCCCCTTGCCGGGCCTAGGCTTCCGGGCCTGAACCCGCACCGGGTGCACGCCGAGCTATGGGTGCGGGCAGGCACAAGGGGCGGAGGCGCCGCCAAGGGCGCCGTCCCGTGTGCCCACCCGTCCCGCCCTGCGGGACGATTGCCCACACGGGCGGTGGGCGACGGGCGACGGGCGACGGGCGACGGCGGGCACGGGCCACACGGGCGCCAGCAGTGCCCGCCCGCCACACGGGTATGGGCACCGCTCACCCGCCACACGGGCGTCGGCGTCGGTCACTCGGGTGCGGGGCCTCCGTGGTGGGGGGACGGCTAGACCGCGTCTGCCAGGAGGAGGGAGTGGATGCGGTCGGGGGCGCCTGGGCGGGCGTAGTACCAGCCCTGGGCGGTGTCGCAGCCGAGGTCGCGGAGCTGGCGGGCCTGGGCCCCCGTCTCCACGCCCTCGACCGTGACGGCGAGCTCCAGGCTGTGGGCCAGGGAGACGATCCCTTCGACGATCTTGAGGTCGACCGGGTCCACGGGGTGCTGCTGCATGCCCCGGGTGAAGGAGCGGTCGAGCTTGAGGACGCTCACCGGGAGCCGACGGAGGTTGGCGAGGTTCGAGTAGCCGGTGCCGAAGTCGTCGAGCGCGATGTCGACGCCCATCTCGGCGAGCTGCCGCAGCGGCTTCAGGAGGTCCTCGTCGGCTCCTATGAGGGCGGACTCGGTGACCTCCAGGCACAGCGCGCCGGGTTCGAGGCCCGACCGTTCCAGGACGTCGACGGTGTCGGCGACCAGGCGCGGGTGGTGGAGCTGGGTCGGGGACAGGTTGACGTTGATCCGCAGCGGTCCGCCGTCGGCGTGCCGGGTCTGCCAGAAGCGGGCCTGGCGCACGGCCTCCTGGAGCACCCAGCGGCCGAGGGGCACGATGAGGCCGGTGTCCTCGGCGAGCGGGATGAAGCGGTCCGGGCCGAGCACCCCGTGCTGCGGGTGGCACCAGCGGACGAGCGCCTCGGCGCCGTGCACGCTGCCGTCGTCGAGGTGGACGAGCGGCTGGTACTCGATGAAGAACTCGCCGCGCTCCAGGGCGGTGGGCAGGGCCGTGGTGAGTCCGTGCCGGGTGATGGCGCGGGCGTCGGCCTCGGGGTCGGCGAGCTCGAAGCGGTTGCCGCCCGCGGACTTGGCCCGGTACATGGTGATGTCGGCGCTGCGCAGCACCTCGGCCGGGGTGCGCTCCCCCGCCGGTCCCTCCACGACGCCGAGGCTGCCGCGGACGGTCAGTTCGCGGCCGTCGATGCGCAGGGGCGTGGCGAGCGCGGCGAGGATGCGGTCGGCGAGTTCGGTGACGTCCCGCTGGCCGCCGGGGGCGGTGGTGAGGGCGACGAACTCGTCGCCGCCGAGTCGGGCCACCATCTCGCCCGCGCCGGTGACGCAGCTCTGCAGCCGGTCGGCGACTTCGACGAGCAGCCGGTCGCCGGTGGAGTGGCCGAGGCTGTCGTTGATGACCTTGAAGCCGTCGAGGTCGAGGTAGCAGAGGCCGAAGCGGGCGTTGTCGCCGGGCACGAGCGCCTTCTCCAGGCGTTCGAAGAACAGGGTCCGGTTGGGCAGGCCGGTGAGCGCGTCGTGGGTGGCCTCGTACCGCAGGCGCAGGTGGAGCAGGCGCCGCTCGGTGGTGTCCTCCAGGAGGGCGAGCTGGTACTGGGGCCGGCCTTCGGCGTCGCGGAGGAGCGAGACGGTGAGGTTGGTCCAGAGAACCGTTCCGTCGCCCCGGTAGTACGGCTTCTCCACGCGGTAGTGCTCGCGCTCGCCCCGGACCAGCTCCTCGTACAGCTTCCAGACGTGCGGACCGTCCTCCGGGTGGACCCACTCGCTGACGTTCTTGCTGCGCATCTGGCCCTCCATCCCGCCGAACATGCGGGTGAGGGTCTCGTTGATCTCCAGGATGTTGCCGTCGAGGTCGGCGATGCCGATGCCGATCGCCGCCCCGTCGAAGACCGCGCGGAAGCGGCTCTCGGTGGCGTGCAGGGCGATCTCGGCGGCGCTGCGGGCGGCGAGCGCGGAACGGGCGATCGCCTCCTGCTCGGCGCGGGTCCGCTCGCGCAGGGCCTGCGCGTAGCCGGTGGCCATGGCGTGCTGGAGCCGGGCGCAGCGGGCGCGGAGCTCCTCGGTCGGCAGGTCCGACTCCGTACCGCAGTAGAGCACCAGGTACGAGTCGACGACGCCGAGGCTGCGGCCGAGGGCGTCCGGGTCGGTGCAGTGCGCCTCGATCAGGGCCGCTCCGGTGCGCTGGGCCGGGGCCGTGTCGAAGGGCCGGGCGTGCAGCGCGTCGCACAGGGTGCGCGCCAGCGGCAGCAGGTGCCCCTCGAATTCGGCGCGGGTCAGCGAGGTGGCGGTCACCGGGAAGATCGCGCGGCTCCAGATGGTGACGAAGCGCCTGAGCCTGTCCTCCGGGCCGTCGGCCTCCGCGAGTGCGCCGGTCGGCTGCGACGGGACCTTCACGCTTTGCGCCCCACCCCTGCGAAGCCGGAGAAGGCGTAGGGATCCTCCTCCTCGACCGGACTCTCCGGTCGCCAGAGGGGCATCGGGACGAGGCCGGGCTCGACCAGTTCGGTGCCCTCGAAGAAGCGGGCGATCTCGCCGCTGGAGCGCATCACCAGGGGGTTGCGGATGTTCCGGTAGACCCCCACGGTGCCGTCCGCCTCCTCCTCGAGGAGCGGGATGCCCTCGTAGGAGGCGTGGGTGACGACGACGAGGCTGCCGGGGGCGAGGGCTTCGAGCAGTTCGGCGACGGCCTCGTACGGGCGGTCCTCGTCCTCCAGGAAGTGGAGGACGGCGACGAGGAGCAGCGCCACCGGCCGGTCCAGGTCGAGGAGTCGGGACACCTCGGGGCTGTAGAGGATCTCGGCGGGCTTGCGCAGGTCGGCGGCGACGACGGCGGCGGCCTCGTCACCCTCCAGGACGGCGCGGCTGTGGGCGACGGCGACCGGGTCGTGGTCGACGTAGACGACCCGCGCGGCGGGGTCGGCGGCCCGGGCGACCTCGTGCACGTTGCCGAAGGTGGGTATGCCGGAGCCGATGTCCAGGAACTGGGTGACGTCGTTGTCAACGGCGTGGCGGACGGCGCGCCGCATGAAGGCGCGGTTCGCCTGCATGATCTTGGGCAGGCCAGGCATGAACTCCATGGCCTTGCGCGCCGCTTCCCGGTCCACTTCGAAATTGTGCGAGCCGCCCAGATAGAAGTCGTACATACGGGACACGCTCGGCACCGAGATGTCGATACCAGGCGGAGCCCAGGCGGGACGCTCCATCAATGTCTCCAACAAGTCGCCATGGGGGACGCGGCCATGTGTTCGCGGCCGGTGTTCGAGGTGAGGCTACTGATCGCCCGCCGGGAGAGCGAGTAGAAACGGAAATTAGCGATCCGTTCTTGGTCACACGCCATTGGCACGTGCTCCTGGAACGCAGAGTTCACGCCTTCAGGCTGTGCAAATTCACGTGCATATGATCGTGCGTCGGCTGCTCCGGCGACGCCGCTCACCACCCGACGGTGACCCAGGTCCCGTCCTTACCTCGGTCGTTGCCGCCGTCGGGACCCGGTCGCCGGTGCAGGATGCCCCGTTGACCGCCCGGTCCGACAGGGCGACAACCGGACACTTCTCGTTCCGGAGGCCGGAAGGGCTCTTCTCGGCCCTCCGTCCGGAATCGCGGGGGACGCCGATACCGGGCATTGTGCCGAATCCGTCTACGACACACGGCGAAACGTCAAGTCCCCACAACCGGAGATCCCCTCCATCCGGCGAATCCCCTGCGTTTCCGCCACGGCGCGCCGCTCCTGTGATCAAGCTCGACGGCGTGCCTCTGTACGGATCACTCCTCGCGCGACCGCTGGCGGCCCTGGGACTGGTGTGGCTGCTCGCCTCACCCGTGCCGGCCGCCGCCGACGCCTGCGCCTATGCCACCACCGACCAGGGCGGCTCGACCATCGCGGTGGGGGGGGGGGGGGGGGGCCCCCCCCCCCCCCCCGGGGGGGGGGGCGGGCGGGGGCCCGGGGGGGGGAAACAAAAAAGAACCCCCCACACCACACCCCAACACGGGGGGGCCGCCCGCGGCCCCCCCCACCTCCCCCCGGGGGGCCGGGCCCTAATTTCGGGGCGGGGGCGGGGGCGGGGGGAACGGCCGCGGCCACGACGACAACGGCGGCGACGACGGCCGCGGCAAGGGCCACGACAAGGGCAAGGGCAAGGGTCACCAGCACCACCACCCGAAGCCCTGCCACCCCAAGCCGCCCCCGCCATGCCCGTCGCCCACGCCCACGCCGACGCCCACGCCGAAGCCCACCCCGACGCCGACGCCCGAGCCGCCGAAGCCCTCCCCGTCCCCGACGCCCACACCGAAGCCGGAGCCGCCCCCGCCGCCCGCCCCCGAACCCCTCCCGCCCCGGCCCGTCCCGAAGCCGCCGACCACCAGGCCCGCACCCCGGCCGGTGCCGCCGAAGCCCGCGCCGCCGACGGCGAGGCCCCCCGAGCCGGCGCCCGCGCCGCCGCCTCCGCCGTCCGCGCGCCCCGAGCCCCCGGCCGCCACGCCGGTGGCGCTGCCCCACTACCGCCCCGTCACACAGACCAAGCGGGAGGGAGGCACGTCCGTCGTCACCGCGACGCTGATGATCACCGCCCCGGCCGTGCTCGCGACGGCGATCCTGCGCCCCCGGTCCAAGTGACCCGCCACGCCGCCGATGCGCCGTCCCACCGGGCCGCCGTCCCGCCGCCCGTCCGCCACGTCCGCCCCGACCGCCCGCCGAGTCCCGTTCACCCGCTGAGTCCCGCCGGAGAATCCCCATGTCCGAATGGCTTGTTCTGACCCTTGCGATGGCGGCCGCCTGCGCCGTCGTCCTCACCATCGTCGTCATCAACAACCGCCGGATCCCCGAGGACGACGACCCCAGCGAAACCCCCGACGTCATCGAGTACATGACGATGATGATCGGCGTGATCTACGCGATCGTCCTCGGTCTCGCCATCGCCGGCGTCTGGGAGGCCCGCGGGGCCGCCCAGGAGACCGTCCGGCAGGAGGCGCAGGCGATGCACGAGATCTCGGCCCGCGCCGAGGTGTACCCGCAGGCCGTCCGGGACGGCATCCGCGCCGACGTCGACGCGTACGTCTCGTACGTGGTCGACAAGGAGTGGACGCACATGTCCGAGCACGGCGAGCTGAGCGACGAGGGCACCGCGCTCCTGGAGCGGGTCCGGCGCAGCGTCACCGACTACCAGCCCGCCAACGACTTCGAGGGGCAGGCCTACCAGCCGCTGGTCGACCAGGTGGCTGCGGCCGACGACGCCCGGGGGGCCCGCGGGCAGAGCGCGGGGGCCACCATGCCGGGGGTGGTGTGGTTCGGCCTCATCATCGGCGCCCTGGTCACCGTCGGCCTGATCTTCACGCTCCAGATCCGCAGGACCGGGCGCGAGTTGCTGCTCGCCGGGCTCTTCAGCGTGCTGATCGCGTTCCTGCTCTTCCTCATCTGGGACTTCGACGCGCCGTTCGGCCGGGGCATCTCGGCGACCGCCACGCCGTTCACCGATCTGTTCCCGCAGCTCACACGGTGATCCGGCCCTCCGGAGTAGGCCGCACGGGGGACAAGCGTGCCCCATTCGCGCGTCTGGGATCGCGGCTGTGGTAGTGCGCTCCTAGCGTGTCGGACATCGAGGTGTACGCAAGGTCTTCGGCGGAAACCCCCTTCCGCGGCTGCCCCTCGGGACCCGGAGGATTCACCATGCGCGCGATACGTGCCGCGTCCACTGCCCTGCTGGGGGCGGCCGCCCTCGCCCTGGCCACCCCCACCGCCTTCGCGGCGGACGGCGCCCCCGCAAACGGCCCGCGGGCGCCGAAGGCCAGGGCCACGGGCGATTTCGTCGTGTCGCCCTCGCTCGTCGCCCCGGGCGGCCGGGTGACGCTGAGCGCGCCCGGCTGCGCCAGTACGGCGACGGCCTCGGCCGGCATCTTCGACACGGTCGTCATCGCCCCGGGCTCGGCGGCCACCGCCATCGTGGACATCGACGCCAAGCGCGGCGCCGTGTACACGGTGTCGTTCAACTGCACCGGCGGAATCCAGGACACCGTCGATCTGACGATCAGCGGGACCCCCACCGCGAGCCCGACCATCAGCGCCACGATCCTCACCCCCCCGCGCGGGGTACAGGGCGGTCTCGGCGGCTCGATGGAGGACGGCGTCGAACCCTTCGAGCTGGCGGTCGGCGGCGCGCTGGTCGTGGCCGCGGCCACCGGGCTCGTGTTCGTGGTGCGGCGCCGCTCCCACTCCGCCCGACGCCACTGAGCGGGCACCGCGGCCGGACCGGAGCGGTGGTGTGCGGCGGCCCCGGACGCCCGCCGCCCCCGGGTCCC
>NZ_JBHJQI010000246.1:0-6620 GCF_042262805.1 Streptomyces sp. NPDC056361 | reverse complement strand
GGGGCACGGTCATGAACGGGGTGCGGGTCAGCCGGTGTTGCGGAGGCCCGCGGCGACGCCGTTCACCGTGAGGAGGAGGGCCCGCGCGAGGAGCGGGTCCGGGTCCTCGCCGCGCTCGGCGTCCGCGCGCTGGCGGGCGAGGAGGGCGACCTGGAGGTACGAGATCGGGTCGAGGTAGGCGTCGCGGATGGCGAACGTCTGCTGGAGCACCGGGTTGGAGTCCAGGAGCTGCTCGCCGCCGGTGATCTTCAGGACCTCGGCGACGGTCAGCGCGTGCTCGGCCTCGATGGTGTCGAAGACGTGCTTGAGGTCGTCGGGGACCAGGGTGTCGACGTAGTGGCGGGCGATCCGCAGGTCCGTCTTGGCGAGCGTCATCTCCACGTTGGAGAGGAAGTTGCGGAAGAAGCCCCACCGCTCGTACATCTCGCCGAGGACCGCGTCGAGGCCGGCCTCGCGCAGGGCCTTCAGGCCGGAGCCGACGCCGAACCAGCCGGGGACGATCTGCCGGGACTGCGTCCAGCCGAACACCCACGGGATGGCCCGCAGTCCGTCGAGTCCGGCGCCCGAGTCGGGTCGGCGCGAGGGACGGGAGCCCAGGTGGAGGTCGGCCAGCTGGTCGACCGGCGTGGCCGCGAAGAAGTACGAGGGCAGGTCGGGGTCCTCGACGAGCTTCCGGTACGCGGTGTGGGCGGCGTCCGAGACGGTGTCCATGGCCGCGTCCCAGCGGGCGAGGGCCTCGTCGGACTGGCGCGGGGCGGTGTGCAGGGCGGATGCCTGCAGGGTGGCCGCGACGGTCAGTTCGAGGTTCTCGCGGGCCAGGGACGGGATCAGGTACTTGTCGGAGATGACCTCGCCCTGCTCGGTCACCTTGATCTCGCCCTCCAGCGTGCCCCAGGGCTGGGCGAGGATCGCGTCGTGCGAGGGGCCGCCGCCGCGGCCGACGGTGCCGCCGCGGCCGTGGAAGAGGCGGAGGCGGACGCCGTAGCGGTGGGCGACGTCGCGGAGCCGGCGCTGGGCGCGGTGGATCTCCCACTGGGAGGTGGTGATGCCGCCGAACTTGGAGGAGTCCGAGTAGCCGAGCATGACCTCCTGGACGTCGCCGCGGAGCGAGACGAGGCGCCGGTAGGAGGGGTCGGCGAGCATGCCGTCGAGGATGACGTCGGCGGCCTTGAGCTCGTCGGTGGTCTCCAGGAGCGGCACGATGCCGATCTTGGCCCAGCCGCCGTGCAGGTCGATCAGGCCGGCCTCGCGGGCGAGGACGGCGGCGGCGAAGACGTCGTCGGCGCCCTGGCACATCGAGATGATGTACGACTCGATGACCTCCGGGCCGAAGCGCTCGAAGGCCTCCTTGATGGTGTGGAAGACGCCGAGCGTCTTCTCGCCGGCGGCGTCCAGCGGCGCCGGGGTGGGGGCGAGCGGGCGGCGCGAGCGGAGCTCCTTGGCGAGGAGCTTCTGCCGGTAGTCGCGGGGCATGTCGGCGTACCGCCAGGACTCCTCGCCGAGGCGGTCGAAGAGCTGCCCGAGGGCGTGGTGGTGGGCGTCGGCGTGCTCGCGGACGTCCATGGTGGCGAGCTGGAGGCCGAAGGCGGAGAGGGTGCGGATGGTGCGGTCCATCCGGCCGTCGGCGAAGAGGCCGCCGCGGTGCTCGCGCAGCGAGGTCTGGATGAGGGTGAGGTCGCGGAGGAGCTCGGCGGTGCCGAGGTAGTCGCGGCCGTCCTGGTGCGGGGTGCCGGTGGCGAGGCGCTCGCGGGTGTTGACGAGCTTCTGCCGGATGCAGGTGGCCTTGAGCCGGTAGGGCTCCTCGGCGTTGAGGCGCTTGTAGCGGGGGCTGATCTCCGGGAGGAGCTCCAGGTCGCGCTGGAGGGAGTCCAGGAGTTCCTGGGTGGCTCCGGCGTAGCGGATGGAGTTGGAGAGCAGTCCGCGCAGGTAGTCGACGAGTTCGAGGGCGTCGGTGATGCCGTGCTCGTGCTGGAGGATCAGGACGTCCCAGGTCACCTGCGGGGTGACGTTGGGGTTGCCGTCGCGGTCGCCGCCGATCCAGGTGCCGAAGGTGAGCGGGCGGGTGCCGGCGGGGAGTTCGACGCCGACGCGCTCCAGCTCGGCGGCGAGGTCCTCCAGGACGTCGCCGACGGCGTTGGCGTGCAGCTCGTCGAGGTAGTAGATGGCGTTGCGGGCCTCGTCGGCGGGCTCGGGGCGGACGACCCGGAGTTCGTCGGTCTGCCAGATGAGGTCGATGTGCTCGGCGAGCCGCAGGTCGTGGCGGCGCCGGTCGGCCTCGATGACCGGGGTCTCCAGGAGGGCGGCGATCCGGCGCAGCTTGTTGAGGACGGAGCGGCGGGCGGCCTCGGTGGGGTGCGCGGTGAAGACGGGCCGTACGTTGAGGTTCTTGACCGTCGCGCGTACGTGCTCGGGGTCGCCGTCCTTGAGCATGTCGACGGTGCGGGCGAGGAGGCCGCCCTCGGCGGCGCGCTTCTCGCGCATCTCGCGGCCGCGGTGGACCTGCTCGGTGACGTTCGCCAGGTGGAAGTAGGTGGAGAAGGCGCGCACCAGCTTGGCTGCGGTCTCCAGCTCGACGCCCTGGAGCAGCTCGGCCGCGGCCTCGCCGTCCTCCCGCGTCAGGCGGCGGACCTTCTCGACGAGGTCGAGGAGCTCGTGGCCCTCCTGGCGGACGAGGGTCTCGCCGAGGAGGTCGCCCAGTCGGCGGATGTCGGCGCGCAGCTCGGTGCTGGCGGTGGGGGTCTGGTCGGCACTGCTCACAGGTGCGGCTCCTTGCAGTGTTTCAGCACGTCTGGAGGGGTTCTGGAGGCTTGCGGACCGCGCTGTCCGACGCACCCAGGATAGGTGTCCAACCCGTGGACGGCGGTCAGGGTCCTGTTGTGCCCTCTTGCCGCGCGCCACGGCGCTGCCATACTTACGACGCCGTAGGTTACGGAGGCGTAGCCTCGGCCGTGTCTTTCCGTACTTTCTCGTACATTCCCCCCACTCTCACCCTCACCCCCAGGGGACATCCATGACCATGAGCCCCGAGGTGACCTCGGCGCCCGCGACGTCCGAGGGCGCCGCGGCCCTGCCCTTCGCCACGCTCGGCGGCGATCGCAAGGGTTCGATCGAGCAGGTCGCGCTGCTGCTCTTCATCACGGTGCCGTTCGTGGCGCTGCTCGCGGCGGTGCCGCTGGCGTGGGGCTGGGGGGTGAGCTGGCTGGACCTGGTGCTGATGGTCGTCATGTACTTCGTCGGCTGCCACGGCATCACGATCGGTTTCCACCGCTACTTCACGCACGGCGCGTTCAAGGCGAAGCGGCCGCTGCGGATCGCGCTCGCGATCATGGGGTCGCTCGCGGTGGAGGGTCCGCTGGTGCGCTGGGTGGCGGACCACCGCAAGCACCACAAGTTCTCGGACGCCGAGGGCGACCCGCATTCGCCGTGGCGGTTCGGCGAGACGGTGCCGGCGCTGATGAAGGGCCTGTGGTGGGCGCACATCGGCTGGATGTTCGACGAGGAGCGGACGCCGCAGCACAAGTACGCGCCCGATCTGATCAAGGACCCGGCGATCCGGGCGATCTCCCGCCAGTTCGTGCTGTGGACGGTGGTGTCGCTGGCGATCCCGCCGCTGGTCGGCGGTCTGGTGACGTGGTCGTGGTGGGGCGCGTTCACCGCGTTCTTCTGGGGCTCCCTGGTGCGGGTGTCGCTGCTGCACCACGTGACGTGGTCGATCAACTCGATCTGCCACGCGGTGGGCAAGCGGCCGTTCAAGTCGCGTGACCGCTCGGGCAACGTGTGGTGGCTGGCGGTGCTGTCCTGCGGCGAGTCCTGGCACAACCTGCACCACGCGGACCCGACGTCGGCCCGGCACGGGGTGCTGCGCGGGCAGGTCGACTCCAGCGCGCGGCTGATCCGCTGGTTCGAGCAGCTCGGCTGGGCGACCGACGTGCGCTGGCCGGCGAAGTCCCGCATCGAAGCCCGCCGCCAGAGCGCGTCCGCAGACGCGGCATGATGGAAGACGTGGCGATCGAGGGCAGGACCGGCGGTACCGGCAGCAGCAGCGGAGAGCAGAAACCCCGGCGGGGGCGCCGGGTGCGGATGACGGGCGCGCAGCGCCGGGAGCAGCTGCTCGACATCGGTCGCACGCTCTTCGCCGAGAAGGGCTTCGAAGGCACGTCGGTGGAGGAGATCGCGGCGAAGGCCGGGGTGTCCAAGCCGGTGGTGTACGAGCACTTCGGCGGCAAGGAGGGGCTGTACGCGGTCGTCGTCGACCGGGAGATGCGCCAGCTCCTCGACGGGGTGACGGGCGCGCTGACGGCCGGGCATCCGCGGGAGCTCCTGGAGCAGGCGGCGTTCGCGCTCCTCGACTACATCGAGAACTACACGGACGGTTTCCGGATCCTCGTGCGGGACTCGCCGGTGGCGCAGTCGACGGGCACGTTCGCGTCGCTGATCAGCGACATCGCGACGCAGGTGGAGGACATCCTGGGCCTGGAGTTCAAGGCCCGCGGCTTCGACCCGAAGCTGGCGCCGCTGTACGCGCAGGCGCTGGTGGGCAGTGTGGCGCTGACGGGCCAGTGGTGGCTGGACGTCCGCAAGCCGAAGAAGGCGGAGGTCGCCGCGCATCTGGTGAACCTGGCGTGGCACGGTCTGGACGGTCTGGAGCAGAAGCCGCGGCTGATAGGGCACCGCAAGAACTGACGGGCCGGGCGGTGGCCGGGAGGACCTGACGAGGTCGGGAAAAAGCGGTGGCTTCCCCATACTCGAACAGGAGTACACTCCGGTCCACATCCGAGGGGGGTGTCCGCCCTCCGTACGTGCCGACTGCCGTACGGACGCGCCGCGGACCCCTTCCCACGGGCCCTGTTCTCGTTCCCCAGGGGGGGATCTTTTGCGTTCCGCATTCTCCGGGCGCGCGCGTCGCGTCTCGACCTGCACCGCGCTCGCCCTGTCCGCCGGCATGCTGCTGGCGTCTCCGGCGGTGGCCGAGCCCGCGCCGCGTCCGGCCGCCCAGCTGCCGCAGCGCGGCCACACGGCGCTGAAGCTCGACTGGTCGGCGCTGTCCGGCGCGGCCAAGGCCGGTACGGCGCAGGCCGACGCGGTCCTGGCGCCCCGGTTCGACGTGGACGGCGACGGCCGTACGGACCTGCTCAACCGCGAGTGGACCGGTCAGCTGTACGCGGTGCCGTCGACCGCGGTCTCGCCGACCGACCCGTGGACCGGCTTCGGGGGCTCCACGGTCCTGAAGAGCGACATCGTGCCGGTCGGCGACCTGAACGGCAACGGCGCTCCCGAGGTGCTGACCGTCTCGAAGTACGGCCAGCTGGAGCTCTTCTCCGACGCCACGGCGACGTCCGGCTCCCGCCAGTGGGTGGGCAACGGCTGGACGATCTACAACAAGGTCTTCTCGCCCGGTGACGTGAACGGCGACGGCAAGGCCGACCTCATGGGCCGCCGGCACAACGGCGACCTGTACCTGTACCTGGCGACCGGTTCGCTGACGGCGCCGTTCGGGCCGGCGGCGAAGGTGGGCAACGGCTGGAACACGTACGACCAGGTCGTGGGTCTCGGCGACAACGACGGCGACGGCCTCGGCGACGTCCTCGCCCGGACGCTGGGCGGTCAGCTGTTCTTCTACGGCAGCAGCGGCGACAAGGCGACCCCGTTCAAGCCGCGCAGGTCCGTCGGCACCGGCTGGGGCACGTACAACCAGGTCGTGCCGGTCGACGACCAGAACGGCGACGGCAAGGCCGACCTGATCGCCCGCGACCAGGAGGGCACCCTGTGGCGCTACCTCGGTCTGGGCGACGGCCGTCTCGGCCCGCGCGCGCAGGTCAGCTACGACCGCGCGGCGCGGCCGGTCGACCAGTTCAGCGGCTCGGGCGCGATCGCCGGCTCCGGCAAGAACGCGGTCCTGGCGCGGGACAAGGCCGGCACGCTGTACACCTACTACTCCGACAACAACGGCGTCCTCGGCAAGCGGTACGAGGGGGGCACCGGCTGGAACGGCTACAACCTCTCGTTCGCCTCGTCCCTCGGGCAGGACACCGACGCCGACTTCCTGAAGCTGGTCCAGGGCTACCTGTACGGCGACGACGACACGATCCTCGGCAGCGGCTGGCAGATCTACAACAAGATCGCCGGCGCCGGTGACCTGAACGGCGACGGCAAGGGCGACCTGCTGGCCCGCGACGGCGCCGGCAACCTGTACCTGTACCGGGGCAACGGCGAGGCCACGGCCCTCCACGCCCGGATCAAGGTCGGCACCGGCTGGGCCGGCTACAACGCGATCATCGGCGCGGGCGACTACTCGGGCGACGGCCGTCCGGACGTGATCGCGCGGGACGGCTCCGGCAGGCTGTACCTGTACCGGGGCACCGGCGACGCCTACAAGCCGTTCGGGGCGCGGACGCTGATCGGCACCGGCTGGACGTACGCCCGGATCGTGGCGCCGGGCGACCTGAACAGCGACGGCAAGGCCGACCTGCTCGCGGTGAACGGGGCGGGCGAGCTGTGGCGCTACCTGGGCGTCGGCGACGGCACCTTCAAGCCGCGCTTCCGGATCGGTACGGGCTTCCAGACGTACAACGCCATGTACTAGTCGGTGAACGCGGGCGCCCCGCACCGGAGTTCCGGTG